>JACDAJ010000232.1 GCA_013695475.1 Rubrobacter sp.
GGGCGGCACGACCCACAACGTCATCCCCGGCTCCGTCGAGATGGAAGGCACCGTCCGAACCCTCGACCCTGAAATCCGGAAGCAAATGCCCGAACTCATGGAGCGCGTCATAAAAGGCGTCACCGAAGCCCACGGCGCGACCCACGAACTCGACTATTCCTTCGGATACCGCCCCGTGATAAACGACGAGGAAGTCACACGAGTAGTCGAGGAGACGGCGAAGAACACCTTCGGAGAAGATGCCGTCGAGCTTCAGCGACCGACGATGGGCGGCGAGGATTTCTCCGCGTACCAACAAAAAGTTCCCGGAACTTTTATCTGGGTCGGGGCGGGAAGCGAGGAGAAAGACATCGTCCACCCGCACCACCATCCGCGCTTCACCTTCGACGAGGACGCGCTCCCCATCGGAGTGAGGATGCACCTCGAAGCGGCGTGGTCGCTTTGCTCCGGGGAGTCGGGAGCCGCTCGCTGACGCTCGCTTCGGGAGTCGGGAAAGGCAAGAAGGCGAAACCCGCACCGCCGAAGTTTTTGGTCGGATCAACCGAGAGTTCGTCAGGCGAGCGAGCGTTCGTGTCGGAGGAAAGCAAGTCGAGTACCCTCCGACTCCCGAAACGAGCGAAGCGAAGCGCCTCCCGACTCCTCACTCCCGGCGGTTCGACGAAGGAGAACCGCTACGACTCGCCGAAACTCTTCGAGAACTCGTCCGCGATGCGCTTTATGTGCGGGATGAGTTCTTCGAGCCTCTCCTCGTCGAGGCGCCCCGCCGGGCCGGAGATGCTTATCCCCGCGAGGATGCCCCCGTCGAGGCCGAAAACCGGGGCGGCGAGACACCGAACCCCCTCCTCCATCTCCTCGGAATCCACGGCGTATCCCTGCTCGCGGATGGCCGCGAGTTCGCCTTTCAGACACCCGAGGTCGGTGATGGTGTGGGAGGTGTATCGGGGGAGTCCGCTGCGGCGGATGACGGAATCCACGACCGCTTCGGTCTGGTAGGCGAGGAGGACTTTTCCCGTGCCGCTCGAATGGGGCGTCACGCGGTTGCCCGGCTCGGTGAACATCCGAACCATCCGGTTCGCCGGAACTTGATCGAGGTAAACCACCGAGTCCCGGTCGAGCACGGCCAAATTCGACGACTCCCGGCTCACCTCCATGAGATCTTCGAGGAAAGGCCGCGCCAACGACCCGAGCCGCTCCCCGGCGGAAGAAGCCAAATACATCGTCTTCGGCCCGAGCGCGTACTTCCTCGACCTCGGATTCCGAAGCACATAGCCGCGGCGCGTCAAAGTGGACAAAAGACGGTGCGCCGTCCCGTTCGCAAGCCCCACCGAAGGCCCGATCTCCGTCACCCCAAGCTCCCCCGAAGCCCCACCCAAAAGCTCCAAAATATCCAAAGCCCGCTCCAATGACTGAACCCCCGACCCCACCACACCACACACTCACTTTCCAAAAATAAACTTCCGCATCTCGGAACTATGGAGAAAAGTATACTTCACGAAAATACTGGGAGTGGGGAAAGGCGCGGTGTCGAGGCTCGTACCGCATGAGCTTCCGTTGGGGTTCGGCGCGAGTCCGGCGGACGAGAAAACGGAAGTGTCGAGCGGGAGTTCGCCGAGAATTTCCCCACTCCTCACTCCCGGTTTTCGGAGAAGACTATATTTTGCGCGCCCTCCCAGAGAGTCATCTCACCGAGGGGGCGGAGGTTTTCTTGCCCCTCCGTGATAGTCAGGAAATGGTTTCCGGCGAGAGTTCCGAGCTTGCTTTTGAAGTGGGTCCCGTAGTATGGGAAGAGGATCTCCGTCTCGGAGAAACCGCCCGGATAAAAGAGGATTTCCCCGGCTTGGGGGTAGCTTGTGGCGTCTTCGAATCCGACGCCGAGATCGTAGTCTCCGAGTGGGATCCAGCACGACTCCCCACTCCATCGCACATGAATGATCTTCTGTTCATAAGGCAAAAGTCTCTCGAACGCCGCGCACGTCTCCGGAGATTTCCCCCTCTCCCATTTGGCGAGAAACTCGAATGGCCCCGCAGCTATCTTTATGTCGCTCATGCGTTCGTTCTCCTTTATGTGGGATTTCTCATCTCCGCCACGAGTTCGATGAAGCGGTCGATCACGTCAATGGCGACGGCGACATCCCCCTCCGTGACCGACTCTGCCGGATTGTGGCTTATGCCGTCCTCGCAGCGCACGAAGAGCACCGCCGGAGCGGTGAGAACGGCCATTTGAGCGGCGTCGTGTCCCGCCCCGCTCGGTATGCGGCACACCGGAAGCCCGGAGGATTCCATCGCCTTTACGAGGAGTCCGGTGAGCCTCTCGTCCATCGGGACGGCGATGTTTTCCTGTCGCACCTCCCACGAATGCCCGCAATTTCGGGCGGCGGCGATGTCGGCGGCGCGAGCTTCGAGGTGGTCGCGAAGGCGTTCCCGAACTTCGTCGTCCGGGTGGCGGAGGTCGAGGGAAACTCGCGCCTCCCCGGAGATGACGTTCGACGCTCCCGGCAAAGCCTTCATCTCCCCGACGGTGGCGACCGCATCCGGCTCGTCCTTCGCCATTCTCTCCACTTCGAGGATGAACTCGGCGGTGGCGCACAACGCATCTTTCCGACCTTCCATCGGGACGGTTCCCGCGTGTCCGGCGACGCCCGTGAAGCTCGCCTGAACGCGGCTCTGGCTTTGTATCCCCGTGACCACGCCCACCGGGAGATCCCTGTTTTCGAGAACCGGCCCTTGTTCGATATGCACTTCGCAATATCCGAGGAGGCCATCGGCTTTGATCCCCCCATCCACCATCGCGTCCGGGTTCCCGCCGAAGTCCCGGACGGCGCGGGCGAGGGAGACTCCGTCCCGATCCTCCAGTTTCAGCCGCTCATCGTCGAAGACTCCGGCGTACACCGAGCTTCCGAGGTACGTCGTGCCGAAACGGAGTCCCTCCTCGTCGGCGAAAGCGGCGACCTCGATGGAAAATGGCAGCCTCCCGCCGACGAGTTTTTCGACGCACGCGATGGCGACCATCACGCCGAGGATGCCGTCGTACTTCCCGGCGTCGCGGACGGTGTCGAGGTGCGAGCCGAGGATGAGAGTCTCCTCTCCCTCCCCCTCATAGCGTCCGATGAGATTCCCGATGGCGTCGTATTTCGTGGTCATTCCGGCGGAGTGCATCCAGCCGGAGACGACTCCGTTCACCTCTCGCATGGACTCGCAGCCGTATGGGCGGCATATACCTTCCTCGTCCTCGCTTATGCTCGAGAGGAATTCGCACCTCTCCATGACCGTTTTCGCCGCCGCGTCGTTCATTTCAACTCCCCCGATACGTCGAGTACGACCACGCCGAAGTCAAAAGCGGGACATGATAATGCGACTCCGCATCCGCCACCCCGAACCGGATCGGCACGAGTCCCAGAAACGGAACATGACTTTCCTCCTCCGCGAAATATTCGCCGCCGCCCGGCGCCGGAGACGACTCCCGACACCGGAAATACTCCCCGACGTGGAAGACAAGCTCATACGTCCCGCGCCCGAACTCCCCCTTCGGAACGAGCGGCTCGTCCGTGCGCCCGCCGGAGTTCGTCTCGACGGTTCTCATGAGGCTCCCCTCCCCGGCCTCGACGCGGAAAAGCTCGACCTTCATTCCGGCCGCCGGAACTCCGTTCGCCGTGTCGAGGACGTGTGTGGTGAGAAATCCGCCGCCCATTCAGGAATCCTCCCGCTCGACCCATCCTTCGATGAGGCCGTACGGCTCGGCGTCGGCGTGGAAGATTTCGTTGTCGTTTTCCATCCCGAAACGGTCGAGATCATAAAGAATATGATGGCGATTCGGGAGCGAGAAGTGAATTCGCTCGACCTCCGAGTGCTTTTCGAGGACTGCCTTTCCCATGAGATAAAGCGTGTTTTGAACCGACGGACTGAAATGGTCGGTGAACGTTTCGAGGATTTGCTTCCGCACGCTTTCCCACGCCGCGTCGAAATCGAGGTCGGTGCGGTTTCCATATTGCCACTTCGCCGCCACCACGGTCGCCATGATCCGGTCATTCGTCTCGGGGAGGGAAGTGAATCGGTCGCGGTGGAAATCCGCCCATCCCGACTCCGCCGTTTTGAGGACGATGAGGTCGTCAATGCCCGCCTCGACAGAGAATTCCTTTCCATCTCCGGCGACCTCCGCCGTCCGAACCCCCGCCCCCCGGACGAAGGAATGGTCGTGCGGCTCTCCGTCCACCTCGATGCGGTTCCACGGATGCTCGGTCATGTTTATGCGAATGCCCGTCGCCTTCGGCGCGGCCTCGACGAAGTGCCGGACGAGCTTTATTCCGAAGTCTTCGATGGAGGATGTGAGTCCGTCTTTGGCGAGGGCGTATACGGTGTTTCGCATCGTGTCGGTCGCCATCGCGCCGGAGTTGTCGCCGTCCACGTTCACGGCGTCGAAGTCGCCTGTCTGCGCGACGGCGATATGAACGTCCTTTATTTCGTGGCGATTCGTGTCTCGAAACACCTTCACGAGCCGGATGTCGGCTTTTCCGTAATTATTTTGCCCCATCACGATGCCCACTATTTCTCTCCTCCTTCGATCATGTCCCCGAGCCGCATCCCGGCTATTTTATGGATCTCACCGAGCGCCGTCTTTATTTCCTCGTCATACGAATTCGACGATCTCACCTCGGCGTTCTCCAAAATCGACTCCTTCGTATGCTCCCTCACGCACACGATGAACGGTATCTCGAAATTCTCATGGTACGCTCGGTTCATCCGCGTGAACCGCTCGAACTCCTCTTCCGAGAGACGGCCGAGGCCCGCCGAAGTTTGCTCACTCGCCGACTCCTCCGTGAGTTCCCCGGCGACCGCCGCCTTCCCTGCGAGATCCGGATGCGCCCGGATGAGGTCGAGTTTTTCTTTCTCCGACGCCCCATCCACCGCACGCTCGAAAGCCCGGAGCATCACCCCGAAATCCTCGAAGGGACGTTCTCTCTCCGCTCCCTCGGCGACCCACGGCGAGCTTTCATAAAGTCCCCCGAACGTCTCCACGAACCCATCGCGGCTGATGGCGTTCGCTTTCTCGATGGACGCTTTTCGCATCACACCTCTTCCCTATCTCGCGGCACATGCGATATCGCGTCGCCGGAGTGGGTGGCTTGAGGCTCGCTCCGTCCGAGGATATTGAAGACTATGTTCAGCAAAATCGCCGCGACGCTCGCCGCCGTTATGCCGCTCTCGAAGACGATGCGGACGTTCTCCGGGAAGCCCGCGTAAAACTCGGGGACCATCGCCGGAATAACCCCGAACGCCACGCTCACCGCCACGATGATGAGGTTCCGGTTGTCGGTGAGATCCACGCGAGAGAGAGTTTGTATCCCGGCGGCCGCCACCGTCCCGAAGAGGACGAGGCCCGCGCCTCCGAGGACGGGGAGCGGAATGGAGGCGACGAGCGCGGCGAGCTTCGGGAAGAAGCCGAGGACGAGGAGGATGACCCCTCCCGTCGCCACCACGAAGCGGCTCTTCACGTTCGTGAAGCGGACGAGGCCGACGTTTTGCGCGAACGCCGTGAACGGAAAGGCGTTGAAAACCCCGGCGACGGCGGTCGAAAGCCCGTCCGCCCGAAGCCCGCGGGCGACATCGTCCGAGGCGATGTCCTTCTCCGTGATCTCACCGATCGCCAAAATGTCCGCCGTCGTTTCGACCATGACGATGAGCATGACGAGGCACATCGAGACGATTGGGATGACGGCGAAGGTCGGAAGCCCGAACTCGAACGGCGTCGTCACCTCGACCCACGAGGAGGTTCCGACGGTATCGAAGCTCGCCACCCCGAAGATCGCCGCGACGACCGTCCCGAATACGAGGCCGAGCAAAATAGCGACCCTCCCGAGAAAGCCCGTGAAAAGCCGCATGAGCGCGAGGATAAAAACAAGCACCGCGAACGCCAGCCCGATATTCGAGAGGCTCCCGAAGCCCTCCGCCGAAGGGTCGCCGCCCCCGGCCCATCGGATCGCCACGGGCATGAGCGACACCCCGATGATCGTGATGACCGTCCCCGTCACCACCGGCGGGAAGAACCGGAGGAGTTTCGAGAAATACGGCGCGACGAGGACGGTGAGAAGTCCGGCGACCATCACCGAGCCGTATATACCCGGAAGACCGTACACTTCGCCGATGAGGATCATGGGCGTCACCGAGGCGAACGTCGTTCCTTGAACGATGGGCAGCCTCGCCCCGAACTTCCAAAACCCGATCGCTTGAATGAGCGTCGCGACCCCGCACATGAAGAAGCTCGCGTTGATGATGTACACGACTTGCTCCTCGGGGAGCCCGATCGCCGTCGCCAGAATCAACGGAACCGCCACAATCCCCGCATACATAGCCAATACATGCTGCAAACCATAAGCCGCCATCCTCCCCGGCGGCAAAACCTCGTCCACCGGATGCACCCGACGCTCCCTCCCCTCCGACATCTCTCCGCCTCCTCCCCCCGACTCCCGAGCCGTTTCTCGATTTCATATTCCATATAACGGATGGTTTATTTCATGATGCCGATGGTATAAGAATGGGCGTCCTCGCGTCAAACGGGAGGGGGGTTTTGCTGTGCGAAATCCGGCGAGCGGCGGGAAAGCTCCGGGCTTCGCTATGTTTCGGCGGGCGGGGCTGGCTCCGGCAAAGAAAAGAGAGTGAGGAGGCGTTCGACCGCCGACTCGTCGCCCTCGACTTTCGCGTCTCCGGACCGCGACGCCTCCGTGAGGGGGCGGCCTTCGAAGACCATCGCGGCGAGCGTACCGGGGTCGGTTTTTATGGTCGCGTCCGGTTCCTTCGGGGCTCCGCGGGCGATGATGAGACTTCCGTCGGCGACTATGGCATGGAAAGCATTGTCGCCGAGGCGGAGGTCGAGGGTCGCGTCGAGACCTTCGGCGGCGGACGAGTCGAACATCGTGCGGAGGGCGAGGATGAGCGAGTCAATGCTCATCCCGGCATCGCGGGGCCGAAGCGGGGAACGCGCCCCCCACCTCCCGAGAGTGGTGATGACCGGCTCGAGCTCCATCCCCCACTCCGTCAGCTCGTAGATTTTGGAAGCCGCCGGAGGGGGGAGCTTCCCTCGACGCACAACCCCGACCCGCTCGAGTTCGCGCAATCTCTGTGAAAGCACGTTCGGAGACGCGCCTGGAAGTCCCGAGCGGAGATCGGTGAACCGCTTCGGCCCGAGCAAAAGTTCCCGAACCACCAAAAGCGCCCATCTCTCGCCGACGAGATCGAGGGCGTGCGAAGCCGCGCACGCCTCGCCATATGTACGCATTCCCGCCATGCCCGGAATTTTATCATCAGGAATCCTGACTCGGAACTTTTTACTCACATTTTATAATTTATGAGTTGTTTTTTAGGATGCTTTCCGTATGCTGCGAAGTGATGGTGAATAGCGTCAGGAGAGGGGAAAGATGAACCTTCCGCAAATAGTGTCTCGGGACGAATGGCTCGCCGCCCGCAAGGAATTGCTGGAAAAGGAGAAGGAGGAGACGAAAAGGCGCGACGCGCTGCGGGCCGAGCGAAGCAACCTCCCGATGGTCAAGGTCGAGAAGGAGTACGTGTTCGACGGGCCGGACGGGGAGGTTTCGCCCCTCGATATGTTCGAGGGTCGTCGGCAGCTCATCGTCCAGCATTTCATGTTCGATCCCGAATGGGAGTACGGATGCCCGAGTTGCACGTTCGCCCTCGACGACTTCGGGGACATCTCGCACCTCCACGACCTCGACACGTCGTATGCGGTCGTCTCACGCGCCCCGCTCGAAAAGCTCGAATCATGGAAGCAGAAAAGAGGGTGGACGGTTTCGTGGTATTCGTCGCACGGGAGCGACTTCAACTACGACTATCATGCCACGATAGACGGGGACATCGCCCCGGCATACGTCAATTATCGGACGGCTGACGAGTTGGAAAAAGCGGGGATGCCGTCGGATATGAAGGGGGAGATCCCCGGCTACAGCGTCTTCATCCGCGACGGAGAAAAAATCTTCCACACGTACTCCACATACGCTCGCGGGGTCGAGCTTCTCAATTCCTCGACGCAGTTCATAGACCTCACGCCGCTCGGCAGGCAGGAAGGATAGTAGCGACCTTCGTCCTCATCCACGGCGGCGGAGGGACGGCTTCGGGCTGGAGCCTCGTCGCGTCCGGGCTGACGGAGCGCGGCCACGACGACATGCCGCGCACGATGCTCCGATGTTCCATCGAACATCTCGACAAAGAGGAGCGGGGGGAATACATGGACATGAAGAAAGTCGGAGAAACGAAAAAACGAGAGGAGAACGAATGAGAAAGCTCGTAGCGACGGAGCTTGTGTCAATGGACGGGGTGGTCGAGTCGCCGGACGAATGGGCATTCTCGTACACCGACGACGAGATGGCCGCCGAGGACGAAGCGGGGATGGCCGCCTCCGACGCGCTCCTTCTCGGGCGGGCGACATACGAGGAGTTCGCCGCATTCTGGCCGAACCAGCCGGGCGGCACGCCAATGGTGGACTATATAAACAGCGTCAGGAAATATGTCGTCTCGACGACTCTGGAGGAGCCGCTGGAATGGAATAATTCGACTGTGATCGAGGGCGATTTTGTCGAGGGCATCTCCGCCCTCAAAAACCAGCCCGGCAAGGACATCACGGTGACGGGCAGCCTCACCCTCGTCCGGTCGCTCATGCGCGAGGGGCTTCTCGATGAACTGAGGTGCGTGGTATGTCCCGTAGTTCGTGGAACCGGAAGGCGGCTCTTCGAGGACGAGGCCGACCGTCGTGCGCTCGAACTCGTGGACTCGAAGACGTTCGCCACGGGAGCCGTCACCCTCACATATCGTCCGACTGCGGGCGAATAGAAAGGATCATCATGGACTGGAAACTCGAAGTGGCGACCGTCCCGGTATCCGACGTGGAGCGGGCGCGGGATTTCTACTCGGAGAAGCTCGGCTTCACGGTGGATATTGACCAACCGGTGAGCGACGATGTCCGGCTCGTCCAACTCACCCCGCCGGGTTCACATTGCTCGATCCACCTCTCGAAGCCCGGCATGGGCATGGAGACCGGCTCCCTCTCCGGCCTCTTCCTCGTCGTAACCGACGTGCGAAAAGCTCGCGCCGAGCTGCTGGTCGAAAGGGGCGTGGAAGTCGGCGATTTCCAGGTCTTCGACGACGGAACATACCGCGCCGCAACCAAAGACGAAAACCTCGATTACGTCGGGTGCGTATTCTTCGAAGACCCGGACGGCAACGGATGGTGCATCCAGCAAATCCCCGCCCGCGACTGAAAAGGAGAAACGAAATGACCGACACTCAAACCGGATACGCTCCGGTCAACGGCCTCGAAATGTACTACGAGGTTCACGGCGAAGGAGAGCCGCTCGTCGTTCTTCACGGCGGCTTCGGCGCGGTCGGTATGTTCGCGCGGCTTCTTCCGGCTCTCGCCGAAACCCGGCAGGTCATCGTTGTCGAGTTGCAGAGCCACGGGCACACCGCTGACATAGATCGCCCGTTCAGCTTCGAGTTCATGGGGGACGACATAGCCGCCCTTATCTCCCATCTCGGACACGAAAGGGCGGACGTCTCCGGGTACTCTCTCGGAGGTGGAGTCGCTTTGCAGACCGCCATTCGCCACCCTGCGAAGGTGCGAAAGCTCGTGATCGTCTCGACACCCTGCAAGCGTGATGGATGGTACCCCGAGGTACTCGCGGGAATGGAGTCCATACGCGCCGAGGAAATGGCCGATACGTTCATACACGATGCTTACCTCGAAACCGCGCCGAACCCGGAGGACTGGACAAAGCTCGCCGACAAGAGCAGGCGTTTACTCAGCGAAGACTACGACTGGTCGGAGGACGTGGCGGCGATGGAGGCGCCTACGATGATCGTGGTCGGCGATGCCGACGGCGTCCGCACCGCGCATGCCGTGTAGTTCTTCGAGCTGCTCGGAGGCGGCAAGGCCGATGCCGGGTGGGACGGTTCCGGAATGTCCGACGCACGACTCGCCATCCTTCCCGCCACGACGCACTACGACATCTTCTCCTCACCCACGCTGGCATCAACCGTCGCGCCGTTCCTCGACGCGCCGATGCCGGAGAGCGAGTGATTGGCGGCTATTCGGAATCTATCGCGCAAATATCCGGCAGGTTCCGATACCGCCCGGCATAGTCAATCCCGTACCCGACCACGAACACGTCGGGAACCTCGAAGCCCGTGTATTTCACGTCGAGCTCGACCTGACGACGCGAAGGCTTTGTGAGAAGGGTGAGTATTTCCAGAGAGGCGGGCTTCCGGGTGAGGAGGGTTTTTCTGAGATACGAGAGAGTCAACCCAGTGTCTATGATGTCCTCGACGATGAGGGTGTGGCGATCGGTGATGTCTTCTTCGAGGTCTTTGAGAATCCTCACGACGCCGCTCGAAGTCGTTCCCATGCCGTATGAGGAGAGATCCATGAAATCCACCTCGCACGGGAGGTCGATCTCACGCACGATGTCCGCGAGGACGACGAAGGCTCCGCGAAGAATCCCGACAAGAAGGATACTCTCACCTTTGTAATCCTCGGTGATTCTCTCCCCCATCTCGCGCACCTTCGCCTGAATCTCCTCCGAGGGAATAAGCACGCTCCGCTCATCCTGAACCATTGCGACGACCACCTCTCCGATTCTCGTTTGCCGGAAGAGGATACTTTAGCAAAGGAAGTCGCTTCGCTCCCGTTCTTGCCAATAACCAAAAACCAACAACCAATAACCGGAGCGAAGCGACCTCACCCTTCACGCGAGTTGTATATCGCCCCGCCACTCTCCGCATAAAAGCGAAGCACCGAGGCCGCCTCCCCCCGAAGCACGTCGCGCGAAACCTCGATGCCTCGTTCTTCGAGGGCGGATTCCCAGTCCGGGAGCTTCGGGCCTTCGTCGAAGCCGATGGCGCGGGCGTCCTCGTCGCGCGCTCCGCACACGAGCCTCCGCACACCCGACCACGGAGTCGCCCCGAAGCACATCGCGCACGGCTCCGTGCTCGCCACGAGTTCGCGCGGAGGCTCGCCCGGAGCGCCGAGGTCGAAGCTCCCGACGGCCCTTTGCGCGAACATTATGGCGACCATCTCCGCGTGCGCGATCGAGCATCCCGCCGTCGTCACGAGGTTCACGCCCGGCGCGACGAGCCGCTTCGTTTCGAGGTCGAAGATGGCAGCCCCGAACGGCCCTCCCGTTCCGTTCTCGACGTTCATCCGCGAAAGCTCGACGGCGAGGCGCATCCGATCCTCCTCCGTCGGATAGACGCGATCCGGATCTCCGACGAATTCTTCCACCCAGCCGGGAAGCTCGAAATTCACTTCGGGAAACATTGTTTTCCTTTCTCGATGGAGGGCGCGAATCGGGAAATACGACTCGCGATCGGCTATTCGCGATTCGCGTGTTCCTCACCGAATCTCGGGGCGTCGCCTTCGGCCTCGACCTTTATCTCGACCGTCCTCGCCCCCGCGTCGAGCGAAGCCTCGATGACTTTCGACATCGCCGCGAGGACTTCCTCCCGACTCCCCGCGAGAACGACCGTCTCCGGCCCCGCCTCATGCGCGAGTCCGGTGTCGCCCGCCGCTTCCCTCGCGGCCTCGGTTTGCTCTGTCGGGGATTTCTCCGCCCCCGGCGACGGGGTGATCTTCATCTCGGCGGAGAGTTCCGCCCGATAATATCCCGGCATTACGCTTCGCTCCCGAGGTCGTCGGCGACGGGGCCGCGGCTTCCGGGCTGCGGGGCGCGCCGGATCGGCTCCCCCTCGATGCCCGCGAGTTGCTCCGGCTTCACCGGGACACGGTTGAGTTCGCGTCCCGTAGCGTCTCGCAGCGCGGCGACTATCGCCGGAGTCGAGGAAATAGTCGGCGGCTCCCCGACGCCTTTCAGCCCATACGGCGAGTCGGGGTCGGCGAGTTCGAGAACCTCCATCCTCACGGGCGGCATGTCGAGGATGGTCGGGAGGAGATAATCGGTGAAAGAGGCGTTTTGTACTTTGCCGTCCTTCATTTGTATTTCTTCGAGGAGCGCGAGTCCGAGTCCCTGCGCGACACCGCCCTGAATTTGCCCTTCGAGCGACTGCGGGTTCATGATTTTGCCGACATCCTGCGCGGTCGCGATTTCGACGACGCGCACAAGCCCGAGTTCCTCGTCCACCTCGACGACGGCCCGGTGCGCCGCGAACGCAAACTGGAAATGGGCGTCGCCCTGCCCGTTCTCGTCGAGCGGATACGTCGGCTTGTGCCGATACACGACCGTCTCCTCGATCCCCCCGTTTTCGAGAAGTTCGGCGAGCGCGACGATGCGCCGATTCCCGGCAAGCACACTCCCATCCTCCATCGAAAGTTCGCCGCCGAACTCGTCTCCGAACTCCTCGCGGACTCGCTCGAAGACTTTGCCTCTCACGGCTTCGCAGGCCATTTTTACCGCGCCGCCCGTCACATAACTCTGGCGCGAGGCGGAGGTCGATCCGGCGGAGCCGATGCGGGTGTCGGCGGGGAGGACGGCGACGTTTTCGACGCCGAGTTCGGTGCGGGAAATCTGGGCTTGCAAAGTTACGCCGCCCTGCCCGACCTCCGCCGCCGCCGTGTGGACGTATATGATCGGCTCCCCGTCCTCGACGGACAACGCGATGCTCGCCGTCGAATAGTCGTCGAAGCCCGCCGAGAAACCGATGTTTTTGTATCCGACGGCATACCCGACGCCGCGCTTCACACCCTCGCCGCGCGTCACGTTCGAGACGCCGCCGGGGAGCCGCCGGAGGTCGCGGCCGATTATTTCCTCCTCCTCGGGCATCGGCATGTTTTCGACTCGTTCGAGAATTTCGGCGACGGGGGCGGGTTCCGGGACGGTTTGTCCGAAGGGGAATTTGTCGCCGGGTTTCATGGCGTTTTTGAGGCGGAGTTCGACGGGGTTCATGCCGAGTTTATTCGCGAGTTTGTCCATTTGGGTTTCGTGGGCGAAGCAAACTTGCACGGCTCCGAAGCCGCGCATCGCGCCGCACGGCGGGTTGTTCGTATAAAGCATGTACGAATCTATTCGCGCGTTCGGGACATCGTACGGGCCGCACGCGAAGGTTCCGGCGTTCAGGCACACGGCGTTCGAACTCGAAGCGTATGCTCCGCCGTCGAAGACGAGGCGGGCTTTCACGTATACGAGGTTTCCTTCGCGGTCGGCTCCGTGCTCGTATTCCATTTTGCACGGGTGGCGGTGGACGTGGCCGTAAAAACTTTCCTCGCGGTTGTACATCATCTTCACCGGGCGTCCCGCGTCGAGGGCGAGCATGCACGAGTGGATTTGCATCGAGAGGTCTTCACGCCCGCCGAAAGCTCCGCCCACGCCGGAGAGGGTGAGGCGGACGTCCTCCGGTGGGAGATCCAGACTTTCGGCGATTTGGTCGCGGTCAATGTGGAGCCATTGCGTGGATATAAAGAGATCCACGCCGCCCCGTCCATCCGGCACGGCCATCCCGGATTCGGGGCCGAGGAAGGCTTGATCCTGCATCCCGACCTCATACTCCCCGCTCACAACCACATCCGCCGTCGCCTCCACATCCCCGTGCTTTATATGAACCTCTTTCAAAACGTTGCCGGAGAGGTGGAGTTTCGGAGTGTCTTCCCGAAGAGCTTCCGCCGGGTCGGTTATGGGGTCGAGGATTTCATAATCCACGGCTATTTTTTCGAGGGCGCGACGAGCCGTTTCCGGATGGTCGGCGGCGACTACGGCGATCGGCTCCCCTTCGTACCGGACATGCTCCCACGCGAGGACCGGCTGGTCGGGAACCTCCATCCCATACACCTTCCGCCCCGGCACGTCCTCGTGTGTGAGAACCGAATACACGCCGGGCATGTCCTCGGCCTCGGCGGTGTCAATGGACCATATGTTCGCGTGGGGATGCGGGCTTCGGAGCGTCGCGCCCCACAACATGCCGTCCACCCGGAGATCGGAGGAGTACTCGAACTCGCCTCGCACTTTCGGGACGCCGTCGGCGCGGGGACGGCTCTCGCCTATTTTTCCGGGGTTCGAGGGAAGGATTTTCGGACGTTCCCTCGTCGGCGCGGATTCCGCTTTCATTTGAAAACCTCCGGTTTTTCGCTCGTCAGCTTTTGGATTTTATGCGCGAGCCGCTTCGTCGCCCGCTCCATCCCGTCGGCTATTTCTTGCTCGTCCGCCGTTTTCAGTCCGCCATCCTCGACGACGGCTTCTCCGTTCACGAACAATGTCGCCGCATTCCTCGGTGGGCCGAGGACGAGGGCGGCGATGGGGTCGGAGATTCCCGCATGCCCGATGTCGTCCATGCGCCAAAGCGCGATGTCGGCGAGCTTCCCGGCTTCGAGGGAGCCGATCTCCGCTTCCCTTCCGAGGCATTTCGCGCCGTGGATCGTCGCTATTTCCAATGCCCGCCGCGCCGTCATCGCCTTCGGGCCTCCGACGGCGCGGGCCATGAGAAGGGCTTGCCGAAGCTCGATGGACAATTCCCCGGCTTCGTTCGATGCCGCTCCGTCCACGCCGAGTCCGACGGGAGCGCCCGCCCCTACGAGCGCGGCGACGGGCGCGACCCCCGCCCCGAGCCTCGCATTCGAGGACGGGCAATGCGCCACACCCGTTTTCGTCTCTCCGAATCTTCGAACTTCATGCTCATCGAGGTGGACGCAGTGAGCGAGCCACACGTCTTCGCCGAGCCATCCGAGGTCTTCCAAATATTCGACGGGACGAACGCCGAACTTTTCGACGCAGAATTCCTCCTCGTCTTTCGTCTCGGCGAGGTGGGTGTGGAGCCGGACATTCCGTTTCCTCGCCAAATCCGCCGACTCCTTCATAAGCTCCTTCGTCACCGAGAATGGGGAGCATGGGGCGATGGCGACGCGGAGCATCGAGTCGAAAGACGGGTCGTGGAAAGTATCTATCGCCTCTTCGCTCGCCGACAAAATCTCGTCCCGATTTTCGACGATGGAATCGGGTGGGAGTCCGCCATCGGACTTCCCGAGATCCATCGAGCCTCGTGTGGGATGGAAGCGGAGTCCGACTTCTTTCGCCGCTTCGATCTCGACCGCGAGAAGGTCCCCGACCCCCTTCGGAAAGACATAATGATGATCCATCGAAGTCGAGCATCCCGAAAGCGCGAGGGAGGCGAGTCCGGCCCGCGCGGCGGCGTGTTCGATGTCCTCGTCAATGAGCGCCCACACCGGATAGAGTTCCACGAGCCACTCGAAGAGCGTTGAATTTTGGGCCATCCCCCTCGTCGCCCACTGATAAAGATGATGGTGGCAATTCACGAAACCCGGCGTGGCGAGATGTCCCGAGCCGTCAATCCGCCGCGCATCCTCGGCCACATCGTCCGGCGCGGAGCCTTCCCCGACCGCGATTATTCGACCCCCTTCGATGACGATGTGGCCGGAGGAATATTCGTTTCCGTACTCGTCCACGGTGGCGATGGCGCAGTTTTCTATGACGACGCGATCGCCGAGATGTCCGCTCATCACGCGCCGTTTCCGTTCTTCGCGGCGGCGAGTTTCACGGCGTCGAGGATCTTCTCGTATCCGGTGCATCGGCAAAGGTTTCCGGCGAGGGCTTCGCGTATTTCCACGTCGCTCGGCTTCGCGTTCCGTTCGAGGAGATCGTGCGTCGCCACGATGAGGCCCGGCGTGCAAAATCCACATTGGACGGCTCCCGCCTCGATGAAGGATTTCTGCACCGGGTGAAGCTCGTTCTCGTCGGCGAGTCCTTCGACGGTGACTATCTCCCGACCCTCGGCCTGCCCGGCGAGGACGAGACAAGAGCATACGAGCATGCCGTCCATATACACCGAGCACGAGCCGCACTCGCCTTGTTCGCACGCATTCTTCGAGCCGGGGAGGTCGAGGCGTTCACGGAGGATATACAACAAACTTTCACCTTCCCGCACGCCATCGGCCTCGCGGTTCTCTCCGTTGACTTTGCATTCGAGCTTCATCAATTTCCTCCCCGGTATTCTTCCCACGCCCACGAGAGCGTCCGCCTCGCGAGGACTCCGACGGCTCGCGTCCGGTATGCGGCGGTTCCGCGCACGTCGCTTATGGGTTTCGCCGAAAGCTCGGCCATGTCTCCGAAACGCCGGAGCGCGGAGGCGGATATTTCGCCCCGCGTCTCCCAGAGATCCCCTTCCGCGATGACGCCTTCGATGAACTTCTCGGCCTCGCCCGCCCGAACCGGGGTCGGGGCGGCGGAGCCGATGCACGCTCCGACCTTCCGGCTTTCGGGATGGAGGGCGAGGCCGAAGGCGCACACGGCGATGACCATCGCGTTCCGGGTTCCGATCTT
>JACDAJ010000306.1 GCA_013695475.1 Rubrobacter sp.
GCGAGGTTCGCCCGGGCGAGGGAGCGAAGAATATCGGCATACGCCCCGAGGCTCTTCGATGCCTCGCCCGCCGGGATCTCGAGCGTCTCGACGACATTCCATCCGGCCTTTTCGAGGGAGGATCGGACGCCGTTCGCAAACAGCGGCCCGGCGTTCGAGTCTGTCAGGATGGCGCACGAACCCGGCTCGACGGCCTCCGAGACGGTCTTTCCGACATCCATGCCCTCACCGACTATAACGGGGTATCCGCCGCCCGCCTCGACGTTTATCTGGTGAGCCATTTCTCCACCTCCTCGGCGATCTCTTCCTGGCTGCGTCCGGCGACGGACACTGCGAAGGCGGCGCATTCGCGGTATAGCGGGAGCCGCTCCCGGTATCTCCTCTCGAACTCGTCCATCCCGCCGCCGCGGAGGGGTCGGCCCGCGCCGCGAGTCCGGGCGAACAAAACGCCGAGATCCTCTTCGAGGAAGACGGTCCGCGCCTCCCGGAGAAGGGAGCGGTTCTCGGGGCGGACGACGACTCCCCCGCCGCATGAGACGACGGGCGCGTCATTCCGCGAGAGTACGTCGCGGAGGGCGCGGTGTTCGAGGTCGCGGAAGTGAAGCTCGCCGGAAGAGGCGAAGATATGCGGTATCGAGCGGTCGGCGCGGCGTTCGATCTCGTCGTCGAGGTCAACGAATCGCCGTCCGAGGCGGTCGGCGAGCGACCTCCCGACGGTCGTTTTGCCAGAACCCATGTATCCGATGAATGCCACCGGGGCATCCATTCTCCGCCCGTTCGCCGACGACGCTTCCACCTCGCCCTCCGTCCTCATGCCGATGGCAAACAAAAGTCGCGGACACGGGCGCGGCGGCCGATCGGAGGGATCCCGGACGATGAAGTTTGCATCCGACATGAATCGTGCGGCGCGGGGGACACGGGCGACGCCCTTCGCATTTCGATTCGAGATGCGCCCATCGCCCTCTCCCCCGCAGAAAAGCGTGGCAACTCCTCACAACGGAAAGTTTTACGAAAGCTCCGTTCATCGGGTCGAAACCACCCGGCAAGGGGGATGGCTCGATGGAAGAAGGCGGTTCGGCGGTTCGTCTCCGAGGAGGTTCCGTCGAAGGGGCTCTTCGCGGAGGGTTCGGTGTCCGTCCGCCCTCGGCGCGATGGCGGCCCGTGGAGGCGTCGGTCTTCCGCGAGAGTCCGCCGACATCCGCGACCGTCCTCGCCGAAAGCGTCTCGATTCGAGGCGCGAGGATGACAAAGGAGAGGGACTCGGAGAAGTTCCCGGCGCCCGAGGCTTCTCGATCTCCGGGCTTTCGCAGACTTTGTCGTTGTGATCCGGAATCCGGCCAGCCGCTTCCTTTGCCGCGATGGCCGTGGTCGCCGGGTGGAGACGTGGCACGCCGCGCCTTCACGTCGCCGCGCGGCTCCGCTCGCACGGAGCTCTCCGCCCGGATCCCGGATGGTTCGTATCAAGAACCGCCGCTTTTGCCGATGCGCGATATTCGCTCCATGTATGCGTCGTACGAGGCGCGGATGTCGGTCATGTTGTCGGAGCCGAACTTGTCGAGGAAAGTCTCCGCGAGGACGATGGCGACCATCGCCTCCCCGATCACAGCGGCGGCGGGGACGGCGCACGAGTCGGCCCGTTCTTTGAACGCCTTCGCCTCCTCGCCCTTTGCGAGATCCACGGTCCGAAGCTGTTTGGAAATCGTCGAGATCGGCTTCATCGCGGCGGAGACGACGACGGGTTCGCCGTTCGTCATTCCGCCTTCGAGGCCGCCGAGGCGGTTCGAGGCGCGGGCGATGGAGCCGTCCTCGAGGACGATCTCATCTTGAACCTCGCTCGACCGCCGCTTCGCAACCTCGAAGCCCATCCCGACCTCCACGCCTTTGAGGGCGTTTATGGACATGACGGCGGCGGCGAGCTTCGCGTCGAGCTTGTCGCGCCAATCCACATACGAGCCGAGTCCGGGAGGGCATCCCTCGGCCACGACGACGAACTCCCCGCCGAGCGCGTCCCGGGCGTACCGGGCCTCGTCAATTTCGGCCTTCATCTTCTCGGAGACGTCGGGGTCGGGGCATCGAACCTCCGAGGAGTCGGCCTTCGCGACCCCGAGGGCGGCGGCTTCTTTCTCCATCGCGGCCTTGCCGATGCGGTACACCGCGCTGTTTATGCGGATCCCGAACTCGGCGAGGAGCTTCCGGGCGACTCCTCCGGCGGCGACGCGGGCGGTGGTTTCCCGCGCGCTCGAACGTTCGAGGATGTTTCGGAGGTCGTCGGTGGCGTATTTCTGCATTCCGGCGAGGTCGGCGTGGCCGGGGCGCGGGAGTGTGATCGCCTCGGGCGGGTCTTCGACGGGGGCGGGGTTCATGCGGTGTTCCCAGCTCGCGTAGTCCGCGTTCCGGACGAGCATGGCTATGGGCGAGCCGAGGGTGCGTCCGTGGCGGACTCCGCCGAGGAACTCGATCTCGTCGGTCTCTATTTTCTGGCGGCCGCCGCGACCGTATCCCTGCTGGCGGCGGGCGAGGTCCGTGTTCACATCCTCGGCCAAAATACCGAGTCCGGCGGGTACGCCGTGGACGATGGCGACTTCGCCGGGGCCGTGGGACTCGCCCGCCGTCGAAAAGCTGAAATTCAAGTTATCGGTTCCTCACCTTCCGTTTGCTTTCTGCGCGCCTGTGGCTTTTCGACTTCGGAGGAAGCGCCTCGTCGCGCGGCCCGAGCGGCGCGGCCTCTCTCGGATCCCCTCGTCCGCCCGGAACCGTGCGGCGGGAATGGTTCGTGGAGGACGGTCTTTCCCTGAAAACCCGAAGCCGGAACCTCGCGGGGTCCACACTTCCGCGATCCACCGCGCCGCACCATCCCACTTCGGCAAACCACCACTATGCGGATTACGGAGCATACGGGTCTTCGAGGTCGCCGCCGCTGTCGAAAAGTCCGTCCGGCGGGGTTTGCGGAGCCGGAGCTTGCGGAGCCGGGGTTCCGGTGCCGGGGGCCGGTGTGTCGGGAGTTTGCGTGTCGGTGGGGTCTTCGCGCGGCGACTGCGCGTCGTCGCTGTATTGACCGTCGGCGGCTCCTCCGGGCGCTCCGGTGGATGTGCCGTCGCCGGGATCCTCGAGGTCCTCGGAGGTCGTGCCGTCCGTACCCCCCGTGTCTCCCGTGTCGTCGGAGATCGTGTCGTCCGTCGCGTCGCCGGCACCGTCGGTGTCGTCCGTCGGGACGGTGTCTTCGAGGGTGGTGTCTTCCTGCGTGGTGGATTCGGCGGTTTGGAAGAGTTGTCGGAATGGGTCTTTCGACTGGTACGCGGCGTATGAGTCGGCGTTCGGGTTTTCTATTTCGGGGGCGGGGGGCTGCGCGGCCCCGCCGTCGGACTGGGCGACTTCGTTTTGGCTGGAGACGGGTTCGTCGTCGGGGGAGCCGATGAAGGATCCGACCACGATCCACGCGAAGACGAAGAGAGCGGCGACGGCGAGGACGGGCGGGATGACTTTGTTGTCGCGGAGGAAAGCGTCCCAGAAACCGACCGCGAGCGCGGCTATTCGCCGGACGGGCCAAAGCGAGCCGATTTTGCGGATCATGCGTACTCCGGGCGGAGGGTTCCATGAGCTGCGGACCCGGAAACCGGGGAGGTCGCATCCGCTCCGCGCCCGCCTCGGGGGCCGGAAAAGACGGGTGGGATCCCCGCCCGGAAGAAATCAACCGTGTTCCGCATCATAGCCTCACTCCTCCTCGACAGTCGTCGTCTCAGTCACCGTTGTCGTCTCCGTTTCCGCCTCCGTGCCGGCGGGGGCGGGCGAGACGGGCGCCGCGCCTCCGTCTCCACCTTCGGGCTGGAAGTATACTTCGGCCTCGATCTCCACCCTGAGCGTCCGCTCCACGCCAAGCTCCGAGAGGTCTTCCTCCCCGTCTTCGTCGGCCTCCTCCGTCGCCTCCGGCTCTATCGGCTCGTATGAAACGTTGTTCACGGTGACGAGCCGGGCGAGGTCGTTGCTTCTCTGAAGGAAATCCTGCAAGTTTTCGTAGGTTCCCTCGAACGTCATTGTAACGGGAACTATGGAGTATGAGCCACCCCCCTCCGGCGGTCCGGGCGTGCCCGGCTCCGCGAGAAGCTGCGTGACCCCGGCGGCCTCGGCTATCTCCTCTATTTGGACGAGCAATGTCGGCACCTCCGGCTCCGCGGGGACGCGGCGGTTCAAGTCCAAAAGTTGCTGCCCGAGCGGCCCGGCGTTTTGCTGGACGCGCTCGAGGTCCGCGACCTCCGCCTGCAACTGAGCGAGCTGCGCCTCCTTCGCGTCCCGCTCCTCCGCGCTCGCCCCGAGCCGCGAAAGGAGAGGCCCGACAACCAGCAAATAAGCGAGGACCGCGACCACGAAGATCCCAAGCCCCCCGAGGAGGAGGATGCTCCGATTGTCCATCTCCCTGAAGTTGAAGCTGAAGTTCATGGACTCGCCGGCGCCGCGACTCCGGTCTGCGCCCCCGACGAATATTGCTCCTCGGCCGCCGTGCCGTCTTGCCCCTCGTCCGTGGAATATTGCCCGTCGGCGGCGGAGTCCGGCGGGTCGCCGCCGCCGATGCGCGCCTCCGAGCCGTCCGCCCCGACCTCGGTGATCAGCTCGGAGCTAACCTCGAAGGCGAGCGCCTCGAAGGCGAAGGTGTCCCGGTCGAGCTCCGCGAGGTCGAGCTGCGAGTTGGCGAGGAACCGGAGCGTGTTCATCCGAACCACGAAGTCCGCGACGTTCGTGTACTCCGGCTCGGAAAGCCCGGTGAAAGTCACGGCGCCGCGAGGCTCGAGAACCTGGTCGAGGGACGCGTCCACGTCCACGGGCGATGCCTCGGCGGCGAGTCCCTCGAGCGAGGTTGTCTCCGGGATGATGAACGCGAGCCCCCGCAAAAACTGCGCCCACGCGAACCGCGTGCGAACGACTCCGTCCGCGACGAGCCTCTTCGCGGCGATGTCGTCCTCGAGCTGCGCGAACGGCGCAAGCTCCGCGAGCCGCACGTTCTGCGCCGCTATCCCCTCGTCGAGATCTGCCACATCATTTTCGACCATGTATATGCGAATGAGGCAGAAAACAGTGGTGACGGCGATGATGGCGAGGACGAGGGCGCCGCTGGCGAGGAGGATGGCGAGTGGCCCGCCCTGAAGGGAGAAGCCCCTCCGGCGCTCCTCCGGCGGGAGGAGGTTTATGCGCCTCACAGAATCTTCCCTCGGCCCGAGCGGGGGTTCGTCCGCTCATCCGACCTCGCCGAGGGGGCGTCTCCGGCGGCGGGCGGATCTCCGAAGGCTCCGTTCACTCGTCCTCCATGGCGAGTCCGAGTGATATGGCGAGGACGGACTCCATCGCCCCGAGTTGCTCGTCGGAGACGTTCGAGCGGTTCGCGGCGAGCTTCGCCGCCGGGCGGGCCCGCTCGGTCGCGACGCCGAGCAAATCCTCGATATACCCGTCGAGGCCACGCACGAGGGAGCCTTCGCCGGAGATGAATATACGGGCGACCTCTCGCGCGTCCGAGCGTGAATTATGGAACTCGACCGAACGTTGAACCTCCTCCGCGAGCCTCCCGGCCGCGTCCTCCAAACCCCGCCGAACATCGTACATCAGCGCGGGATCCGAGCTAAGCTCCTCCGTCTTCGCCTCGTCCACCGAACCGCCGCCCTCGACGACGGAACCCCCGGCATCCTCGCCGCTTTCCTCGGACATCCTCCCGGTTTCGGAATTCACGCCCCCGAAGCCACCCTCGCCGGAATCGGACTCCGCCACCTCACCACCTTCGACGGTGCCCCCATCTTCCTCGGACTCACCGTACCCACCACCCGCCCTCTCGCCGGAAATGGATTCTGTCGCCTCTTCATTCCCCCCGGAAGATCCACCTTCCTTCTCGGATTCCGCCCCGGCACTCTCCGACCCGGCACCGTCGTCCTCTTCGGATAGATCGTCTCCGCCGCTCGCCCTCCCGCCGGAAACCCCGCCCCCGAAACTCCGTCCGCTCCCGACTCCCCTCTCTCCGCTGGACGCGCCTTCGTCGGACATCGCGTCGCCATGGCCTTCCCTTCCGCCGGACGTTCTTTCGGGGCCACTTTTCTCCGATCCGTCGTCGAAGGGTTCCGAAGTCCCCCGGCTCCCCTCTTCGTCGCCTCGGATGGAGCGGGGTTCCAGTTCGATGGTCTCGTCGCCCGTGTACCCTTCGCCAGATTCACCATCGCCGTAACCTTCATTCTTCGGGTCATATGGATCGAGGGCCAAAGTCTCGGCTTCGCTCGAAGGTTGAATGCGGTTTTCGTCGTCGGTGTCGTGGAGGAAGGAGCCGATATTCGCGTTTGGGTTTAGGGCTTGCCTGTCGGCTTCGTCGGCTTCGATGTTCGCGGCTTCGGCGACGGCTTGCGAGAAGTCGCGGAAGCCGAGTGGGATGAATTGCGTGAGGGTCGGCATGCGGTTTTGGACGATGACGAGGTTCGATATCTCGGTTCCGATGTCGAGGAGGAGGACGGTCTCCTCGTTGTCGAAGAGGGCGTCGGGGAGGGCGGAGCGCATGAGGGCGAGGGCTTTCACGTCAATGCCCGTCGGTCGGAGGCCGCCGGAGCGGGCGGCGGCTGTGTAGCCGGAGATCATAGCCCGGTGGGCGGCGACGAGGAGGACGCGGTCTTCGTCGGGGTTCTCGGCGGAGGGGCCGAGGACGATGTGGTCGAGGACGGCGTCGCCGATGGGCATCGGGACGTGCTCCTCGGCCTGGAAGTTCATCGCGCTGTCGAGATCCTCGGGGCTGAGGCGCGGGAAATCCACGAAGCGGACGATGACGTTCCTCCCGGCGACCCCGAGGATGACCGATTTGCCCCGGAAGGAGTGGAGATCCCAGAATTCCTTCATCTCCCTGGCGAGCATCTCCGAGTCGGCGACCTCGCCCTCGATGATCGCGCCCTCGGGGAGGCGATGGTATCCGACGTGCTGGAGGATGAAGCCGTCGGCGGCCTTCGAAACCTGGACGGCTTTGATCGCGGCGCGATCCACGTCCATGCCGATGCTCCCCCCCCGGAACCTCTCCATCATCGCCTACGCCCCTCCGGGGCGCGTCGCTTCGCGCTCGAGAGTCGGAAGTCGGAAGTCGGAAGTCGGGAAAATCGCGAGCGCGCTCCGCCGCCCCGGCCCGGAAGCCGGACGGCGGACGCGCCGCGGACGACGGGTCTTCCGGCGGGAGCCGATCCCCGCGTTCCGTCGGCGCAGTCTGTCGAGGCGGGAGGGCGCGAACGTCGCTCGCGTGGCGGGAGGGAGAATGAGAGAACGAAAGTCGAGAACATCCCCACTCCCCAATCCCCAATCCCGGCATTCATGGAGTGTCCCTGCGTCCGATGTGTTCGAGGGCTTCGATCTTCGCCCCGCCCGGCACGCTCGCTTTTCGCCCGACTCCGGAGTTGTGGCCGAGAAACACCCTCGCCCCGACGCTCGCACCGGAGCCGACGACCGACCCGGCGGAGAGCCACACCCCCGCCCCGACTTCCGCGTCGCGATCCACGACCGAGCCGGGGCCGAGGAAACTGTGGCTCCCGACCGCCGCGTCCGGGTGGACGACCGCCCCCGACGCGAGAACCGACCCGTCCCCGACGCGGGCGACCCCGGACACGTACGCGAGCGGGTGGATCGCGGTGAAGAACCGCCCCCCGAGCGAGCGTATGGAGTTCGCGACGCGAAGGCGCGCCTCGCCATCCGTGATCGCCACAATGACGTACGCGCTTTCGATGGAGAGCATGCTTTTGAGCATCGCCACGTCTCCGAGGATCGGGAATCCCCGAACCTTCCCCGGAAGAGCGGCGTGGGCATCGTCGTAGAAGCCCATAACCTGCTCGCCGAAGCCGCTTGCGAGGAGGATGTCGAGGGCGAGGCGGCCATAGCCGCCGGCGCCGACGACGACGACCCTCATCTCTTCTGTGGGATCCACGGCCTGCGCCTCGACTTGCGGTTCAGGCGCGCGAGTGGCTACTTCGGGACCGCTTATGTCGCTCCTCCCCTAACGAACTTCACCGGGTGTTCGCGGCAGTTTAGCACCGTCTCTTTCATGGTGCGCCTATACATACATCCGGCGCGAACCCCGCCAACCACGACACTTTAAAAGTTATCCGCCCCCACGTAAAGAACCGCCTATTTCATTCCCCCGAACGAACTCCCCCGCCCCGAGCCGCTTCCCCCCCGGAGCCTGCAATTCAAGCACCTCCACCACACCCTCCCCGCAACCAACGAAGATTTCCCCGTTTTCCACGTGAATCTCCCCGGCCCGAAGCCCGAGACCACGACCCCCGGCCACCCGCGTCCGCCATATTTTCAACGACCCGTCGAACCCGTCGTGATATGCCCTCGCCCCGATCCTCGGCGAAAGCGCCCGAACCACATTGTGAACCTCGCCCGCCGACAAACCGAAGCCCAAAGCCTGATCCTCACCCGAAACCTTAGAAGCATATGTTGCTTTAAGACTATCCTGTTCGATGAGGTTCAACTTTGCATCCTCAAGCAAACCCAAAGCCTCTACTATAGCTTGAGACCCGAGCGAAGCGAGGGTTTCGGTGAGTTCCCCGGCGTTCATGTCGGGTGGGATGGGGGTGGTTTTCTGGAGGGCGATGTCTCCGGTGTCGAGTCCTTCGTCCATTTTCATGATCGTGACGCCGGATTCTTCCTCTCCGTCCATTATGGCGCGTTCGACGGGCGCGGCCCCACGGTATTTCGGGAGGAGCGAGGCGTGTACGTTCCAAGAATCGAGGCGGGCCGCGAATAGTGTGCCGGGGCGGAGAATTTGCCCGTATGCGGCCACTACGAGAGCGTCGTGATCCGCTATCGCATCGGCGGCTTCGGAGGCGTTTTCGGGCTGGAGGAGAGGGAGGTTCGCATCGCGGGCGAGGTCGGCGACGGGCGGCGGCGAGGTTTTTCGGCCCCGGCCGCGCCGCGAGTCTGGCTGGGAGATGACGAGTCCGACTTCGTGCTTCGAGTCGAGGATGCCGCGGAGTATGGTCGCGGCGAAGTCCGGGGTTCCGGCGAACGCGACGTTCATGGGCGCGCCCCCTCGAGGAGCCGCTCGCTCGCGCCCGCTTCGGGGGTCGGGATGTCCTCGACTTTCTTCTCTCGAATACTCACGCCTCCCCGCCCGGCGAACTTCCGCGAAGTTTGAGAAGAAGTCGCGGAGGCGCGGGTTTCGGCGCCGCGCCTTTCCCGGCCCCCGGCTTTCTTTTCCTCGGTCCCCTCGCCTTTCCATCCGGCGGACTCCCGCCGGACTCGGCTCCGACGCTTCGACGATACGGGTTTCATCTCTTTTTCTTTCCCGCCCCTCGACCCCCCGATACGAAGCGAAGTCGAAGACGAAGCGGAGCGTGGAGAACGCGGAGTGAAGCATCGCCCGACGCTTCGACGGCTCCGACTCCTCGCATTTCCCGACCCCCGACGCAGACCGAAGCCGAAAGCGGAGCGCGGACGAAACACCGCCCGACGCTTCGACGGCATGAGCCTCGTCCACACGTATCTCCCGACCCCCGAATTGAGCGAATTGACGCGACTCCCGACTCCCGGTTTCCGCAGTTCGTCGGCATCGTCACGCGGGGGTTTGCCCCACGAGGCGTTCGCGGAGCTCGCGCATCGCGGCTTTGCGGGACTCGCGGTCGGTCCGGTCGAGGATAAGGACGCCGTCGAGGTGGTCTATCTCGTGCTGGAAAATGCGGGCGAGGTGTCCTTCCGCCTCGACCTCGACGGGGGCGCCGGATACGTCGAAGCCCGTAACGCGGACTTTCGCGGGGCGTTCGATGTCCACGGGGACGTTCGGAATCGAGAGGCATCCCTCGGCGAGGGTTTCTTTCTCTTCGGAGGATTCCTCGATGACGGGGTTCACGAATACGTAATCCTCTTCCTCGAAGGAGGCGACGAAGACGCGCTGGAGGCGTCCGACCTGGTTTCCGGCGAGGCCCGCGCCCTCGTGTTCGTGCATCGTCTCGAACATCCCCTCGACGAGCTTCTCGAGGGAGTCGTCGAAGTTCTTCACGGGTGAGGCACGGGATTTCAAAACCGGGTCTCCGAATGTCCTCACATCGAACGCCATGTCATACCTCCTCGGGGTCTATCTCGACTTCCATTTCCATCTCCCGACCCTTCGACGATTTCGACAGCCGCCGGACCGCTTCGGCCGCGGCCTTCGCGACGGCCTCGCGCGAGTGGGATCTCAAAACCACGCGCCACCGCGACGACCTCGCCGAGCCGGGTACGGGAACCGCCTCCGACGCCTCGACGCCATCGCCGAAAGCCGGGAGCATGGATTTTACCGCACCCCGAACCGCATCCCCGCGCCCACGGAAAGTGAGCGACGCGAGGTGCGAATACGGCGGATACCCGAGCCTCCGGAGCCGGGGAAGCTCGGCGGCGGCGAAGGTTTCATAATCCTCGCGGAGCGCGGACTGGAGCGCATAATGCTCCGGGTTCCGCGTCTGGGCGACGAGGAGCGTCCGAGCCGACTCGGCGGCGGAATGGAACACCCGGAACGCCCGCTCCACCGAACCCATCCAGCCTCCCATGAGGAACGAATCCGCGTCGGGGATGGCGACGACGCCCCACTCGCGGGCGAGGACGGGACGCGCCGTGCCGACGACGACGCGAGCCTCGTCGAGGTCGCGCTCGTTCGCGGTCAAAAGTCCGATGTCCATTTCGAGGAGGTCGGAGAGCCGCTCCCGGACGCGATCGACGGCCATCCCGGTCGGGGAGACGCGATCCGAGCCGCACTCCGGGCATTCATTCGGCTCGTGCCGCTCCCGATGGCCGCACCGGGCGCACGTCAAAGTTTTCCCGCGCAATGAGAGCGGTACGCCGCAATCCGGGCATGATCGGACGCTTCCGCAATTCAGGCACGAGACGGCGGTCGCATACCCGAGACGATCCACGACGACCCCGACATTCCCGCCGGAGGCGACCGTCTCGCGGCACGCGGAAACGAGCGTCGAACTCACATCCGCGCCCGAGCCCCGCATATCCACGAGTCGGACCGAAGGCCATCTTTCGGCGCGGCGAGGCGGAAGCTCGGAGCCTCCCTCGGACGAAAAAAGCCGGAGGGACGGAGTCGGGGAGAGGAAAAGAACCGGGACATCCTCCATTTCCCCGCGCCGAGCCGCGAGTTCGCGGGCGTGGATGGGGAGTCCCTCGTAGCCCGGCTCGGCGCGGTGTGCCTCGTTCGGCTCATCGGCGACGCATATCGCCCCGAGCCTCGCCATCGGCGCGAGCGCGGCGGCGCGGGTTCCGACGAGAACGTCTATTTCCCCGAGACCCGCCTTCCTCCACACCTCCGCCCGGTCGCGCCCGATCCCGCCATGATACGCCGCGACGGTCGCCCCTCGCGGGAGGCTTCTTTCCAAATGTCGGACGATGCCGTCCACATGCCGGATCTCCGGCGCGAGCACGAGCATCGTCCGCCCGCCCCCGACGACCGCATTCCCGGCCATCCCCGCACGCTCCGCTCGGCTCGGCCTTCCGGGCATCATCCGCCCGTCCCCAACGGTCGCCTCTCCGGGCATCTCCATTCGCTCCGTTCGGGTCGGCCTTCCGGGCGTCGCCAGCCCGCCCTCGACGACCGCCCTCCCCATCGCCGCGACGGCTTCCGGGACATCGCCCGAAGGCATGCGCCACAACGACGAGCCGCGCCCCATCACGGACGAAACACCGCGCTCGAATTCCCCCCCGAGGCCGCGGGAGGGCGCGGACGAAGCATCGCCTTCGAGGCCGCGGGAGGCCGCGGATGAAACTCCGCGCCCGAATTCACTCCCGAGACGGCGAGAGGGAGCGGACGAATCATCGTGTTCGAGGCCGCGGGAGACTCCGGATGAAGCGACGCGCCCGGATTCGCCCCCGCGGCCGCGAGAGGGCGCGGACGAAACACCGCGCTCGAATTCGCTCTCGTGGCCGCGAGAGGTTTCGGACGAATCATCGTGTCCGGGGCCGCGGGAGGCCGCGGACGAGGCATCGTCGCGTTCGAATTCGCCCCCGGAACCATGAGACGCCTCGTATGAAACGCCTCGCTCGGATTCGCTTCCGAGGCCGCGGGGATTCTCGGACGAAGCATCGCCTTCGAGGCCGCGAGGGGTCGCGGATGAAACATCGCGGTCGCGGGAATTCGCGGGCGAAACGCCGCGGTCGCGGGATGCCTCGGACGGAGCGTCGCTTTCGAGGCCGCTTCCGGGGGCGCGGGGGGTCGCCGCCGCCGAATTCCCCTCGCCGCTCGAAACGACGATGGGGTTCGAGGGGCGGGCTTCGATCCCGACGGCTCCGCGCCCCGCGAGCGAGCGAAGGACGGAGCGCGAAGCTCCCGCCTTCGAGAGGAGTTCGGAGACGGGCATGTCTCCGCCGCCTTCTCGGAGAGCGGCGAACATCTCACTTTGCCGATATGCACGCCCGAAGTCCGGGTCGGCTCCGTTCCGGATCTCCGCCCATTCCTCCGTTCCCGGTCGGGGGAGGCGCGGGGAAAGCTCGATGCGCCCCACGGCCTCGGCGGCCTTCATCGCCGTCTCGCCGAGGACGCGCTTCAATTCGGCGCGTCCGAGGAGGGAGCCCTCGTTCCACCTCCACCCCCGACGAGGACGGACGATGCGGTATTTGTCCGTCTCGATTCCGGGCGGGAGGGCGGCCCGGAGCGCGGCGGCGGTGGAAATGGCGGTTCGAACGGCGGCCCATTCGCACAGCCGGACGATTCCTTCCGGCAAAGAAACCTCGTCCGAGACAGAGACGAGGCTTTCGGTGGCGCGTCCGTCGTCGGCCTCATCGGCGATTTCCACGACGACGCCGAGCCGGAATTTCCCCGAGAGTGGGGCGACGACGAGGGAGCCGACCTTCGGGGAGAGCGAGTCCGGGATCTCATAACTCAAAGGCGGGAGGGAGTGGGTCGGGATCAAAAAGCGAACCCGCGCCGTGTGATTCTCGGCGCGGGTTCGCGGAGTGTCTTTCCGCTCGGGCAATTTGGGGAGACTATGCGCCGGCGGCGCGGCGGAGGTCGTCGGCTCGCGAGGTGTCCTCCCACGTGAAGCCCGGCTCGCTGCGCCCGAAATGCCCGTATGCGGCGGTGCGCGAGAAGACGGGTTTGCGGAGGTCGAGGTCGCGGATTATGGCTCCGGGGCGGAGGTCGAAATGCTCGTTCACGAGGGTGATTATCGTTGTGGGATCCACATTCGCCGTCCCGAATGTATCCACCATGACGCTCACCGGATGGGCGACCCCGATGGCGTACGCGAGCTGAACGGTGCATTTCCCGGCGAGTCCGGCGGCGACGATATTCTTCGCCACCCACCGCGCCGCATAGCAAGCCGAGCGATCCACCTTCGTCGCGTCCTTGCCGGAGAACGCGCCGCCGCCATGCGGAGCCGCGCCGCCGTACGTGTCAACGATGATCTTCCGCCCGGTGAGTCCCGCGTCGCCTTGCGGCCCGCCGACTACAAAGCGCCCGGTCGGGTTCACGAGGATCTCCGCCGAGTTCGCGTCGAAGAGGTCGCTCGGCATGACGGGTTTTATGACCTTCTCGAAGAGGTCGTCCTTTATGTGCTTCTCGACGCCGTCGGCATGCTGCGCGGAGACGAGAACCTTGTCAATTCCGACCGGGACATCGCCCTCGTAGCGAACCGTCACCTGGCTTTTCCCATCCGGGCGGAGGTATTCGAGGTCGCCGTTCTTGCGGACCTCCGCGAGGCGGCGCGTGAGGGAGTGGGCGAGTGTGATCGGGAGTGGCATGAGCTCCTCGGTCTCGGAGCATGCGTATCCGAACATCATTCCCTGGTCGCCGGCGCCGATCTCGTCAATCGCCCCGTCGGAGTCGAGGGCGTGGTCCACACCCTGCGCGATGTCCGCCGACTGCGGGTCTATCGTGACGATGACCCCGCACGTCTCCGCATCGAAGCCGAATTTCGCCCTCGTGTATCCGATGTCGGCGACCTTTTCGCGGACGAGGTTCGGGATGTCCACATAGGTTTCCGTCGTCATCTCGCCCGCGACGAGGACGAGGCCGGTCGTGACCAAAGTCTCGCAAGCGACGCGGCTCATCGGGTCTTTATCGAGGGCGGCGTCGAGGATGGCGTCGGAGATTTGGTCGGCTATTTTATCGGGGTGGCCTTCGGTCACTGATTCCGAGGTGAAAAGGTGGGAAGTCTTCGTCGCCGGATCGTCGGACGCGCTCATAGTGGTCTCCACGGTCTTTTCGGCCATAAACTATCTCTTCTCCTTGTCCAATTTATCCATCTCCATCAGCGAAGCATCGAGGATAGATCGGGCGACTTCATCCTTCGAAGCCCGCGGGATGAACTCCACTCCGTCCCGCCCGACGACGCATACCTCGTTCTCTTCCGAGTCGAAGCCTATCCCGGCCTGCGAGATGTCATTGCCGACGATGATGTCGGCCCCCTTCTTCCGGAGCTTCTCGCGAGCGTCGGGGACTGGATCCCCATGCGTCGCCGCAAAGCCTATCACAAAGAGATTCTCGTTTCGGCTCCTCACCGCCCCGAGTATGTCCGAAGTCGAGACGAGTTCCAAAGTCATCCGATCACTCCCGCCCCTCCGGATCTTCTTTTCTCCCACCTCCGCCGGAGTGAAATCCGAGACAGCCGCCGCCATTATTAATACGTCCGAATCCCCGACCCTCCCCATGACCTCGCCCTTCATCTCCTCCACACTCTCGACCGGAACCCACTCGACCCCCGGCTCCCGAGAATTTATATTCGCCGCGACGAGGGTGACGTCCGCTCCGAGGCGGCTCGCTTTCCGGGCGAGCGCGACACCCATCCTCCCCGACGACCGATTCCCAATGAACCTCACGCTGTCAATCCGCTCCCGAGTCCCGCCCGCCGTGACGAGAACCTTCATCCCCGCCATCGGCCCGCCGAGATTCCCGAGAACCACCGCCGAAATTTCATGCGAAGAAGCCATCCCCGAGCCATCCCCCTCGACGACCCGGACCCCGTCGCGCCGGAGAGCCTCGATATTCCCTGCCACGGCGGGATGCTTCGCCGTCTCCGGGTCGAGATCCGGGACGGCGAAAACGGGCGCGTCTCCGAAATCGAAGCCGTCCATTCCATACGCGAGGCGGGCGAGGACACCGGCTCCGGCGGGCGCGAAAATGACGACCTCGGGATTAAGCGACGGCTTTTCGACGGTGTTTCCGACTCCGGCGAAGGCCGAAGGTCCGACGAAAAGCCGGGCCTCGGAATTCAATATGACTTCGACATCATGTCCGGCGGCGGAGATTTCACGGGCGATCTCCGGGGCGGACAAAGCACCGGGAGCCGGGCCGACGACGATGAGGATCACGGTCGCTCCGCTCGGCTTCGCCGTGGAAGCCCCCATGCCGCTTCCCCGCAAAGAATGCCCGGACGAAACGACACCGAAGTATGCCCCGACATTTCGCCTCCAAGCCGGAAGATCGCACCCGAAACGAGCGAGAACGAAGAAGCCGCACCCTCTGGGGAGCGCGGCTTTGAAACGATTCGAGATGAACGAGAAGACATGGAACCGAACTCCGGATCACTCACCCGATCCGCTCCGTCCTCCGAAAAACTGGCAAACGCGACCCGAATATACGGCGAAACTGTTTACGCCGCGCCCTCGTCGTCGGCACCCTCGGAAGGCTCCTCCGAAACTTCGGCGGCTCCGGGGGCGACTCCGGGCGAGTCATTCATGAAACCGTCCGCGGCGTCTCCGGCGGCGGCTTCTTCGGCGGTCTTCGCTTCGGCGGCCTCTTCCTCGGCGGGTTCGCGGAAGCCGACTTTGAGCCTGTCCTCGCGAAGCTCCTCGATGGCGATGGAGAGAGGATGCTGCGAGCGGGTGTGGACTTGCGGCCCCGGAATGCCGAGCGACTCGTTCAGTCCGAGGGTCGCGGTGTACTCGTTTATCTGGCGGGCACGCTTCGCGCTCGCGAGGACGAGGCCGTAGCGAGAGTCCACTTTGCCGGAGTCGAGAATTTCGTCAACTTTCAGTTCGTTGAGCATGGTTTACCTCCTTGAGGCGGTTTCGGAACTCTTCACTATTTCCTCGACAAGTTTTACCATCGCTGGCCGGGATGTCCGAAGGTCGTCATTCACTATCTCGAAGTCGAACTCGTCTCGCGCCGCGATGGCCGTCCTCGCCGCCGTCATCCGGCTTTTTATGGCCTCCGCCGTCTCCGTCGCCCGGCCTTCGAGACGGCGCCGGGTTTCTTCGAGCGACGGCGCCCTCACGAACACCATCACCGCGTCGGGGCGATTCTCGCGGACTTGCCGCGCTCCTTGAAGCTCGATGTCGAGGATGATGCTCCTCCCCGAATCGAGGAGCTCGTCGGCTTGCTCGGCGGGGGTTCCGTACAAATTGCTCGAGTACTCCGCCCACTCGAGGAACTTCCCGGCCTCGATCCACTCCTCGAAAGTTTCTCGCGAAAGGAATACATAATCCCGTCCGTCCACTTCGCCCGGCCTCGGCTTTCGGGTGGTGGCGGAGACGGAGAAGGAGAGGTTCGGGACTTCTTCGAGGGCGGCTTCGATCAAGGTCCCTTTCCCGGCTCCCGAGGGGCCGGAAACGACGATCAGGCTTCCTCGCACCCGAGTACCTTGATGAGCCGGTCCCGCTGCCCGTGCGTGAGTCCGTGAAGGGTCTTCGCCCGGCTGATGCTCGCGTCTCGCATGATGCGCGAGACTTTCACCCGTCCCATGCCGCGAACCGCGAGGAGCATTTCCTCGACCTTCGCGCCTTTGAGTTCCTCGGAGGGTTCCATGAGAAGGTCGTATACATCGAGGTCGCCGTTTTTGAGATCCCGTTTCGCGGCGGCGCGGGCGAACCGGACGCGATTCGCCTCTTCAAGCGCGGATATGCGCTCCTCGGATGTCCTGTCTGGCGCCCTCCTCAGCATCAATTGGCTAGTATATACCGCGCCTCGCCGCCCGTCATCCGCGACCCCCCGACGGATTCCCCCGCAAATTCCCTCGCAAATAGCCGATCAGGAAAGGGGAGTCGCCTCGCCCGAAAAATCGAGAGCCGGGAGGAGCTTCGCTCCGCGAGTTGGAGAAAGCAGCGGAGAGGCGAGATGACCGCCACCAAAGTCCCGGTCGGGCCCGATGATGGTCTGTCGGGCGGGGAGGCAGTTGCGCCAAAGGAGAGGGAGTCGAGAATACCCCGACTCCCGTATGGCTCTTCCGGGCGAGGCTCTTGTTTCAACGCCTGACGGCCACCGCCTCAAGATAGTCCGACGAGACGACGAGGGTGTCGTCGCCGGAGGTGTTCCAGCTTTCGAGGAGGTCTCCGAGGTCTTTGGCGAGCGCCTCCCTGCCGTCGGGGTCGAGGGCGGCGAACGCCCTCACCGTCGGGCCGTAGTAGTCGCGGAACCACTCGACGAAATGCCCCGCCGACGGATACCGGAAAACATAGCTGCGCCGCGTCGCATCCAGCGAGGAGACTCCCTCGCCGAGGAGTTCGGTGAACCGCTCTTCGGTTCCCCACAGGGAGGGCGGCTTTATTCCGGGGGGCGGAGGGACGTGCTTGCCGACGGTTTTGAGCATTTGTCCAGTGAAGCCGTCGGGCGCCCAGCTTGCGACGCCGATCTTCCCTCCGGGTCGGCAAACTCGGAGCATCTCGCCCGCGGCCTTCTCCTGATTGGGGCAGAACATCACGCCGATGGTGGAGAGGACGACGTCGAAGGAGGCGTCGGGATATGAGAGATCCTCGGCGTCGCCGACATCGAAGGTTATGCCCATTCCCTCGGCCTCGGCGCGGCGGCGGGCGTGTTCGATGGATTCGGGGGCGAGATCCATCCCGGTGACGTCGCAGAATCGGCGGGCGGCGGAGATGGCGGTGTTTCCGCTGCCGGTCGCAACGTCGAGGACGTTGTCGCCGGAGCGGAGGTCGGCGGCCTCGCAGAGAAGCTCGCCGATGAGGACGAGGGGGTTGCCGATCCTCGCGTACTCGCCGGAGGTCCATACTTTCCTCATGCGCTCCTTGACGGCGCTCATGTCGGGCGCCTGTGGCTGTGCGGTCATGTCGGTTCTCCTTCGTGTCGCGTTTGGTGGATAACTGCGCTACTCGGGTCGCGTTTCTGATCCTCTGGCGTTCACCTCCCGCGGCTCGATGTTCTGGTTGACGCGGAACAGGTTGGCCGGGTCGTGCCTGCGCTTGACCTCCGCGAGCCGCTCGTAGTTGTCGCGGTAGGATGCCTTCACCCGATCCTGGCCCTCCTCCATCATCATGTTCACGTACGCCCCGCCGGAGGAGTGAGGGTGGATCGCCCCCCAGTAGTCCCGCGCCCAGGCCATGACGCGCTCATTATTGGCGGGGTCGGGATCCACTCCGGCGATGACCATCCCCCACCTCGCCTCCCGATAGCTCCACGGCGTGTCGGTCTTTCCGACCCGATGCGCCGCGCCGTCTATGGGATAGAGGTGCATCAAGGAGTGGAGCGTGGGAACCTCCGCGTACTCCATATGACGCTCGATTGCCTCGTCGGAGAGTTCGGTGATGAAGTCCGCGCGCCAGTACCACTGCAACCCCGGCGTATATAGGCCGTCGAAGGCGCTCTGCAAAACCGGATAAGGCATAGCCTGGACACCGTGCAAAGCCGGCGGGCCGAACTCCCGCACCGGCGCGAACACCTCGTCGGCCTTCTCCCCGGGTCCGGCATAGCACCAGACGACGCCGCACATCTTCTTCATGTGAAGCTCTTCGGGGAAGGGCGGGCCGGGAGGCACCGTCAGGAAGGCGAAGAAGCCGTTCAGGTCTTCGGGCGCGTCAGCTATGAAGTCGCGGTACCATCGCATGACCTCGGGGGCTTGATCCAAATCCCACAGCGTCGGCCCACCGATGATGGTGTGGATAGGATGCAGCCGGAACTCGAAAGAGGTGACGACGCCGAAGTTCCCCCCGCCGCCGCGCACCGCCCAGAAAAGATCCTCGTTCTCGTCGGCGCTGGCGGTGGCGAAGCTGCCGTCGGCCAGAACCATATCCACAGACAGCAAATTGTCGATGGACAGGCCGCACTTGCGCGTGAGGTGGCCGAGGCCGCCGCCCAGGGTGAGTCCGCCGACGCCGGTTGTGGAGATGATGCCGCTCGGGGTTGCGAGGCCGAAGGCGTGGGTGGCGTGATCCACGTCGCCCCAGGTCGCGCCGCCCTCGACGCGGACGGTCCGGGAGGCCGGATCCACGCGGATGCCCCTCATGCGGGAGAGGTCGATCACGAGTCCGTCGTCGCACATTCCAAGTCCGGCTCCATTGTGTCCGCCGCCCCGCACGGCGAGGGCAAGCCCATGCTCGCGGTCGAAGTTCACGGCGGCGATGACATCGGCGGTGTCGGCGCAGCGGGCGATGAGGGCCGGCTTCTTGTCGATCATCGCGTTGTAGACCGTGCGCGCTTCTTCGTAGGCTTCGTCTCCGGGTTCGATCAACTCGCCCCGAAACTCCGTCCGGAACTCCTCGACGGCGGATTTCTCCAGCGTCGGGAGGGTGGTGTCCGTCATAACTTTCCTCCTTCGCTCGTGTTTGCCTTTAATCCGGAGGCTAAAGGCCCGACGTTACGCTTTTGTTATGGGGCCGGGATCTCTCCGAAACTCAGTTGCTCTTCGAGCAGCGCGAGATCCCGCCCCCGGGCGTAGCACCTCACTTCATCGTCGTCCCTCAAGGCATCCGGCTCCAACAAAGGTATGGCGTTGTCGGCGCACATCTTCCTCAGCGCGGGCCACTTCTGCGCACTCAGCCGCTCATCGTAGTAGGGGCTATCGTAGGGACGTGTCTTGCGAGGGGTCGGCTCGAAAAAGGCGAGTATCTTTGCCGTGCCGCACTTGAACCCTCTCTCGTGCAGCTCGAGGTTCCCCCATCCCGCCACGACGCCTCCCACCATGTGGACTGTGGTCTCGCTGTTGGAGGCGTCCCTCCGACCGTAGGCGTAAAATCCGCACCCACACCCCGGTTCGGGTACCTCATCATGTCCCTCGGGGGAGAAGTTCGGATTGAACTTGAGGCGCAGGCATTCGGCCTGATTGGGGTTCAGCAAGTCCCAGCGGCAGAGGGGTTCGTGGAAGTTGTATTTGTACAGACCTTCCAGCAGGGGCGGCTCGTCCCTTTCCGCCCTCAGCGAAAAATGCCATTTCCTGAATCCTAGAGTGGCGTTCGCGTAGAATTCCGGCTCGCTCATGCCGACACCTTTCTCCTGCGCCGCCTCTTCTTCGGGACGGGGCTTCGCACCGGCTCGCGGCTTGGTTCCCTGAGCGGCTCCTGCATCGTTCTCTTCTTTCTCGGGCCTATCTCGGCCATCGTGAGTCTCCTCCTTCCACACTTCCCGTTACCTCGGGTTCAGCGGCGCGGTGAACGTCTGCGTCAGGATCTTCTCGCCGGAAAAGATCAATGTGTCGGTCGCGAAGGGGAGGCCGGAACCGGGCGCCGACCAGACGACGTAGCCGATGTTCCTCGCCGCCACTCGCTGCGATGCCTCGAAGGTCGAGCCGGGCGAAAAGCCGGCAAGAAACGCTTCGAAGAACGCTCTCACTTCCTCTATTCCTCGCATGGCGCCGTCCGGCGTGAGGAGTACCGCGTTCTCACAGTAGTCGGACATGAAGGCGTCCATGTCGCGTCCGGCGAAGGCTTCCACATGATGGGATAGCATCTCCTCCGTTCGCTGTTTCGTATTCGACAACATCATAGGGTTCTCCTTCATTTATCTACGCGTCGGTCGTCAGTCTCGCGCGGTTCTTCGTGAGCGCGAGCTGGTCAGAGCGCTCCCGCGAGGACCCACGCGCCCCAGCCGACCAACATCACGCCCGCGACCCGGCCCACCCAATGACCCGCCGGAAGCACCTTTTCAAGCAAGACGAAACCCGCGATGGCGGCGACCCACAGCAGGTTCATCACTCCCGCCACGAAGAGCAGGGCCATGAGAGACCAGCAGCAGCCGGTGCAATAACCGCCGTGCTTGAGCCCCATGAGGAAAGCTCCCCACTCGCCCTCCCGCCATTCGTTCAAGATGAACCCCAGAGGGGAGCGGCACTGGCGCAGGCAGGCGTACTTTAGAGGCGTCCACTGGTAGATACCGGCCGCCAGCAGCAGGACGCCACCTAGGATGGGGCTGGTACTCACCATCGTCGGGGAGATCAGCGAGGCGCTATGCAGTCCCCACTGGGCCGTGGCGGCCAGGACGCTGAAGCCGGCCCAGACCACCAGATAGCCCAGAAGGAATACACCCGTCGGTGCGTAGGGAAGCGACTGCTTTCGGCGTCCGCGGTTGACGTTGGCGAAGGTGAGGATCATTGGTGCCGCGGAGGGTGTCATCATGGCGACCATCATCACCGCCCACATGACGAACACCAGGGCGAAGTCCACGACGCCCCAGACCTGCATCCGGGGCATGGCCATCTCCATCCCCATATCCATGTTGTGCATGTCGTGGGCCAGATAGGACGTGTAGACCCAGGCGAGCGCGGCGATTACCGCGAGACCGGAGAGCACGATGGCGCGGTCCCGCCTCAGTATGGTCTCGGCGACTTCGTTCGACATGTCCTCAAGATCCCTCCGTGGTAGGTTTTTGCGATCTGGCCGGGACCGACCGATCCCGGCCAGATGGACCTTCATGCCGGAGCGGTGCTCACGACGCCCAGGAGAAGGGCGTGGAGAAACCGCTCTTGTCCTCGGCGGCGAAGTCGAGCCCCAGACCCCGCACGCGGGAAGAGAGGGCCCGGGCCGGGATCAGGCTCGAGTTGGCCGGATGCTTCGTCTCGGTGAGCTTCGGCGGCGGACCATCCGGGTCGAACGGGGAGACCAAGTCCTCGATCTCCACCTCGACGTCGTCTCCGACCTTGACCCGGTGGCGCCGGCCGTCGTCGACGTGCTCGATGGAGGCAACCTCCATGCCGAGATCCTCGCCGATGAGCGGTACGAGGTTGGCGACCGGCCCGCCCGACTGCCCCGAGAAGATGCCCGCGAGCTTCTCGGCCTGCTCCTCGCTGGCCCGCTCGTCCATGAACATCCCGACCCGCCAGTTCCCCTCCGACATCTGCCTCGGAGAGTCGAGGAGCAGCACAACGCTGCGGTCGCTCACGTCCGTGCCGTCGACCTCGCCGGAGTCGATGTGCCAGGCGAGCAGCGCGTAGCAGCGGTCGTAGTCGGCGGGCGCGGCGAACCCGCTCGCGCCGCAGGGACAAACGACGTCGCAGTTGCAGTTCTCGATGTAGGTGCCTTCCAGTCGCCAGGCCATAGCATGGCCTCCTTTCTCTGATGGACTTCGACTAACCTCGGTCAAAACCTAAGCTTCCATGATTCACCTCCTTCG
>JACDAJ010000318.1 GCA_013695475.1 Rubrobacter sp.
TGCCGGGGGACAACACGATCATGGAGGTGGAGTTGATCAACCCGATCGCCATGGACGCGGGGCTGAACTTCGCGATCAGAGAAGGTGGCCGGACTGTCGGGGCTGGCGTCGTCACTGAGATCGAGGCGTAAAAAGGAAACATTGAGCATGGGGGCGGGGGTTCCACCTCGTCCCTGTGGTTTGGAGTGAGGTTGTGAGACAGTTGGTTACGCTGGCGTGCGAGGATTGCAAACGCCGGAATTACAGTAGCAAGAAGAATCGGCGGAACACGCCGGATCGCATCCAGTTGAGCAAGTTTTGTCCGTGGTGCCGGCACCACACGGCGCACCGTGAGACGCGGTAGACTAGTTGGGTAACTTTGGCAAGCAGAGGGCAGTAGCTCAGTTGGAAGAGCAGCGGTCTCCAAAACCGCAGGCCGGGGGTTCGAGTCCCTCCTGCCCTGCTCGGCAGTTCGAGTCAGGTGAGGAATAAATGGCTAAAAAGGAAAGCTCCGCAGCTACGGCGAAAGGAGCCAATAAATCACAACAAAAGAAAAAGGGCGGCGGTCCGGTGAAGTTCGCCAAAGACGTTCGAGGCGAGTTGAAGAAGGTCAGTTGGCCGGATCGGGGGCAGCTTCAGCAAAGCACGACGGTCGTCATCCTCCTCGTGCTGGTCCTGATGGCCTACATTTATGCGTGGGACTTCGTGTTCCGGAACCTCTCGCAGTTGATCTTCGCGTAGGTGTTTGGGAGAGATTTGACGTGAAGAAATGGTACGTGGTGAATACATACTCCGGGCATGAGAACAAAGTCCGGACGACGATGGAGCGGAGGATCGAATCCTTCGGACTCGATCGGCATTTCGGTGACATACGGATCCCGACGGAGAGCGTCATCGAGATTAAGAACGGCAAGAAGGTTCCGACGACCCAACGCCAGTTCCCCGGATACATCCTCGTGAACACGAACATGAACGACGACACGTGGCGCCTGATCCGCCAGACTCCGGGCGTCACGCAAATCGTCGGCGCGGGCGACACTCCGACGCCTCTTTCGCGGGGCGAGGTCGAGAGGCTTCTCAACGCGGGGGGCGAGGCCGCCGAGCAGCGCGAGAAGGTGAAGACCCTCGTGGATTACGAGGTTGGGGAGACGGTGCGGGTCATCGGCGGGCCGCTCTCGGACTTCGAGGGTTCGATCTCGGACATAAACGTGGATCAGTCGAAGGTGAAGGTTCTCGTTTCGATCTTCGGTCGGGAAACTCCGGTCGAGCTTTCTTTCAACCAGGTAGCGAAACTCTAACGAACGAAAGGCAATTGCTATGGGCAGAGGACGCGGAAAGCGCGTTGCGCGAAGGCTGAAGTTGCAAATAACGGGCGGCCAGGCGAACCCGGCTCCGCCGGTCGGCCCGGCTCTCGGGCAGGCGCAGGTGAACATCGGGGAGTTCGTCAAGCAGTTCAACGACGCGACCCGCGACCAGATGGGGCAGTTGGTTCCCGTCGAGATCACGGTTTTCGAGGATCGGTCGTTCACGTTCGTCACGAAGACTCCTCCGGCGTCGTTTCTTTTGAAACAGGCGGCGGGGCTTGACAAGGGATCGGGCGAGCCGAACCGGGAGAAGGTCGGGACGGTAAGCCGGGCGCAGGTCGAGGAGATAGCGATGACAAAGATGCCGGACCTCAACGCCGCCGATGTGGACGGCGCGGCGAAGATCGTCGCGGGGACGGCCCGGAGCATGGGGATAACGGTTAACTAATGGGCAAAAGACTACTGGAACAAAAACAGCGTATTGACAGCGAGCACCTTTATTCGCCGCGCGAGGCGATCGAGCTTCTCAAAGGCTTCGACGGCGCGAAGTTCGACGAGAGCTTCGAGGCACACGTGAACTTGAACGTGGATCCTCGAAAGGCCGATCAACTCGTCCGGGGAACCATGATGCTCCCGAACGGCACCGGAAAATCCCAGCGAGTCGCCGTCTTCGCCGTCGGCGAAAAGGCTCAGGAAGCCGAGGAAGCCGGCGCGGATGTCGTCGGCTCCGACGATTTGGCGGCCCGCATCCGGGACGAGAACTTCATGGATTTCGATGTGGCGGTGGCGACTCCGGATCAAATGAGCACCGTCGGTCGGCTCGGGCAGGTTCTCGGGCCTCGCGGACTCATGCCGAACCCGAAGAGCGGGACGGTCACGATGGATGTGGGCAAAGCGGTCGAGGAGATAAAGCGCGGGAAGATCGAGTACCGCGTTGACCGGTACGGCATCATCCACGGCATCCTCGGGAAGAAGTCGTTCGATGTGGATAGTTTGGTTACGAACTATTTCGCGCTTCGGGAGGAGCTTGTCCGGGCGCGTCCGGCTCCGGTGAAGGGGCGGTACGTCAAGGGCATCACGCTGACGACGACGATGGGGCCGTCCATCAAGGTTGACCCGTCCATCGAGAGGGAGTAGTATCTCCCGGCTGCAAAACTCAGCCGAGAAACCTTAATAATCGGGCCACAGACAACCGGGACGAGAGTTTAATGGGAGATTCCCCCCGGTCGAGGTCGTAGAAGATAAACCGGACTTTTTTGAACCCCGGCGCTTTCTACGGCGCTCGGGGTTTTTTGGTGGGAGACGAACTTCCAAAACTTCCACGGAAGGAGGTGCATATGAACAGGGAAGAGAAATCGCAGATTATTGACGAGATCGCCGAGAAGCTGAAAAGCAACTCCGCCGTCCTCGTGGATTATCAGGGAATGAACGTCGCACAGTCCACCGATCTCCGGCGGAAGAGCCGCGAGTCGGGCGTGGATTTCGTGGTCGCGAAGAACACGCTGACCCGGATGGCCGCCGACAAGGCCGGAGTCGCGGGACTCAATGATTATCTCGTCGGGCCGACGGCGCTCGCTTTTTCCGAAGACCCGGTCGCGAGCGCGAAGCTGATGGCGGAGTTCTCGGATCAAGTCGAGACGTTCGTGATGAAGGCCGGTCTCCTCGATGGGGAGACGGTCATCAGCGAGTCGGATGTCGTGGCGTTGTCGAAGTTGCCGGGGCGTGATCAGCTCATCGCGCAGATAGTCGGTGGGATATCGTCGCCGCTCACGGGCTTCGTGACGGTTTTGAACAACACCGTACAGGGACTCGTGGTCGCGCTCGGGCAAATCGCCGAGCAAAAAGAGTCGTCGCAGGAATCATAGAAAAACGGAATCGAGAGGAAGAGAAATGGCTGTAACCAAAGAAGAGATGATGGAATCCATTGAGAACATGACCGTTCTCGAACTGTCCGAACTTGTGAAGGCTCTCGAAGAGCGTTTCGGCGTCTCCGCCACTGCGGTCGCCGCCGGGCCTGCCGCCGGAGCGGTCGCCGAGGCTCCGGCTGAAGAGGAGCAGACCGAGTTCGATGTCGTCATCACGGACGCGGGCGCGAAGAAGATCCAGGTCATCAAAGAGGTCCGCGCCGCGACTGGACTCGGACTCAAAGAGGCGAAGGCGCTCGTTGACGAAGCCCCGAACCCGGTTCGTGAGGGCATCGAGAAGGAAGAGGCCGACGCGCTCAAGGCGAAGCTCGAAGAGGCCGGAGCGACGATCGAGCTTAAATAGCTTTTTGGGCTTCAGGTTTCAGGCATCAGGTAAAAACTGGTGGTGGCGTGGCCGGGGTTCGGTTTCGGACTCCGGCTTTTGCGTCGGCGTGTCCGGTTCGGAAAGTCGGTGTTGGCGATGGAGGGAAGCACCGTTCGCAGTGAACCTGACACCTGACAGCGTAGATCGTGAAGGTTGAGCCACCTCGCCAGAGAGGTTCCGCCCGAGAATCCCGTTATGTCCGGTACGGTATTTCCTGAAACCTGATACCTGAAACCCAATCCGCGAAGGCTCGATGGTTCCGCGATCCGCTGTGATGCCTGTGGCCTGAAACCTTCTTGTGCTACACTGCGGGCGTTGATCTCCGGGTCGGCCATAATTTTCCTATATTCGTCCTTCACGCGGGTTGACATCCATAGGTGCTGCCAGTAAGATACTCGTTTGCGTGCTTGCCCGTTCTTCAACTATTCATTTTTCGGAGGAGAGCTAATTTGGTGACCCCTGTTATGCGTCGGAAACGGCACTCTTACGCTCGTTTGCAGCAGCCTACCGATTTCCAGTTGCCCGATCTCGTCGAGATCCAATTGGAGTCTTTCAGCAAGTTCCTCGACGAGGGGATACATAAAACCCTGGTGGACATCTCCCCGATCGAAGACTACACAGGCTCATACGCCGTGGAGTTCGGGGAACACCATTTCGAAGACTCGTCGGATTCGGCGGACGATTGCATCACAAAAGACAAAACCTTCGCCGCCCCATTGTTCGTGAAGGTTCGTTTCATAGTCAAGGAGACCGGCGAGATCCGCGAGCAGGACGTGTTCATGGGCGATTTCCCGCTCATGACCGAATCCGGGACATTTATTATCAACGGCACCGAGCGCGTCGTCGTGACCCAGCTCGTCCGCTCTCCGGGCGCGTACGTGATGGAGCCGAAGGACGCGACGAAGCAAGTTTTGACGGCCTCCCTCATGCCGAGCCGCGGGTCGTGGCTCGAGTTCGAGGTCGAGACGAAGGGGTTTGTTTCCGTCCGGATCGACCGGAAGAGGAAGCTCCCGATCACCGTCCTTCTCAAAGCCCTCGACATGGGCGGCCCGGAAGAAATAATGGCTCGCTTCGGCGATTCGTGGCTTATTCGCAATACGCTCGAAAAGGACGACACGGCTTCCCGCGAGGACGCTCTTTTGGAAGTTTTCCGTCGCCAGCGTCCCGGCGAGCCGGTGAACATCGAGAACGCCGAGAGCCTCATCCAGACGCTCTTCTTCGACCCGAAACGCTACGATCTTTCGAGGGTCGGGCGGTACAAAGTCAACAAGAAACTCAAGGTGGGCGTTGACGACGAGACGCTCACCCTCACCAACGCGGACATCGAAGCCCTTCTGAAAAGGCTCCTCGAAGTCTCCGAGGAAGTCGCCGAAGATCAGGAATTCGGGCGCATAAACTACGACCGCATCCGGCACAAGCTCGACGAGTACGAGCATTTCGGCAACCGTCGTCTCCGAACCGTCGGGGAGCTCGTTCAGGAATCGTTCCGCATCGGGATGTACCGCATGGAGCGAGTCGTGCGCGAGCGCATGACCACGCAGGATGAGGACGCCATCACGCCTCAGACCGTCGTGAACACGAAGCCCGTGGCGAGTGCGATAAAGGAGTTCTTCGGTTCCTCGCAGCTTTCGCAGTTCATGGACCAGACGAATACGCTCTCCGGCTTGTCGCACCGTCGTCGTTTGTCGGCGATGGGGGCGGGCGGACTTTCCCGTGAGCGGGCGCCGATCGAGGTTCGCGACGTGCATCCGACGCACTATGGCCGGATGTGTCCGATCGAGACTCCGGAAGGCCCGAACATCGGCCTCATCGGACAGCTTTCGACGTTCGCCGCGGTGGACGGATACGGCTTCGTCCAAACCCCGTACCGGAAGGTCATTGACGGCAAAATCACCGACGATGTCGAATACCTCTCGGCGGACGAGGAAGAAGAGCACACCATCGCGCAGGCGAACACGCCTGTGAACCTCTCGACCGGGGAGATCACCGAGGAGACCATCCTCGCCCGCAGCCGAGGCGGCGACGTCACCTCCGTCTCTCCCGCCGACGTTGACTATATGGACGTGGCTCCGCTCCAGACCGTCTCGGTCGGAACGGCGCTCATCCCATTCCTCGAGCATGACGACGCGAACCGCGCTCTCATGGGCGCGAACATGCAACGCCAGGCCGTGCCGCTCCTCCGCAGCCAGGCTCCATACGTCGGAACCGGCATGGAATTCCGGGCCGCCACCGACACCGGCGACGTCGTCCTCGCGAGGAACGGCGGAGATGTCGAGACGGTGAACGCCGACAAAATAGCAATTCGGCGCGAGGACGGCACCCTCGACGAGTATCGGCTGCGTAAATTCAGCCGCTCGAACCAGGGGACCCTCGTGAATCAGCGTCCGCTCGTGAAGGAAGGCGAGAAGGTCGAGGCCGGAACCATCATGGCCGACGGCTCCTCGACCGACGAGGGCGAACTCGCGCTCGGCAAGAACATGCTCGTCGCGTTCATGCCGTGGGAAGGCTACAACTTCGAAGACGCCATCATAATCTCCGAGAAGGTGGTCAAAGAGGACACGCTTTCCTCCATCCACATCGAGGAGTATGAAGTTCAGGCGCGCGACACGAAGCTCGGTCCCGAGGAAATTACCCGGGATATTCCGAACGCCTCGGACGATGTCCTCATGAACCTCGACTCCGACGGAATTATCCGGATCGGTGCGGAGGTTTCGTCCGGCGATGTTCTCGTCGGGCAGGTCACGCCGAAGGGCGAGTCCGAGCCGACCCCGGAGGAGAAGCTGCTTCGGGCGATCTTCGGCGAGAAGGCGAGGGAAGTGAAGGATTCTTCCTTGAAAGTTCCTCACGGCGAGGGCGGCGTCGTCATTGACGTGAAGCGGTTCTCGCGCGACGAGGGCGATGATGCCCTTCAGCCGGGCGTGAATGAGCAGGTTCGTGTGTTCGTGGCGAAGAAGCGGAAGATTTCGGAGGGCGACAAGCTCGCCGGGCGCCACGGAAACAAGGGCGTCATATCGAAGATCGTCCCCGAAGAGGACATGCCGTTCATGGAGGACGGCACTCCGGTGGACGTCATTCTCTCGCCCCTCGGTGTCCCGAGCCGTATGAACATCGGGCAGGTTCTCGAGACCCATCTCGGATGGGCCGCCGGACGCGGACTCGGAAACGGCGGCGAGCCGCAGTTTGTCTCGACGCCTGTTTTCTCGGGCGCGAGCGTCACGGATGTGGATGAGGCCATCGAAGCCGTCCGTTCGAGTGAGAACGGGAGCGGCGTCGGGATGGGTCGCGGCGGGAAGGTCACAATGTACGATGGCCGGACCGGAGAGCCTTTCGATGGGCGCATCACCGTCGGGTATATGTACATATTGAAACTTCTCCACCTCGTGGATGACAAGATCCACGCCCGTTCGACCGGGCCGTACTCCCTCGTCACGCAGCAGCCGCTTGGCGGGAAGGCGCAGTTCGGTGGGCAGAGGTTCGGAGAGATGGAGGTGTGGGCGCTCGAAGCGTATGGCGCGTCGCACACTTTGCAGGAATTGTTGACGATAAAGTCGGACGATCGGGTCGGGCGCGTGAAGGCGTACGAGTCCATCGTGAAGGGCGAGAATATTCCGGCTCCCGGAGTGCCTGCGAGCTTCAAGGTTTTGCTCAAGGAGATGCAGTCTCTCGGGCTTTCGGTCAAGCCGATATACGACACCGAAGCAGCCGCCGAGGACGATTCGGACAGGCGAGATTGGGACGAAGCCGCTCGCGCATTGGGGATCAACCTCCAGCGCGACGAGCCGACGGGAAGTTTGGATGACGTTCCGGACACCTTCTCCAGAGGAGGGATGTAGTTGCAAGGTTTAGAGCGCGACATAGACATAAATAAACTCGACAAGATCTCCATCGGCCTCGCGTCGGCGGAGGAAGTCCGCGAATGGTCCCGCGGCGAGGTCACGAAGCCGGAGACCATAAACTACCGGACGCTCCGCCCGGAGAAAGACGGTCTTTTCTGCGAGCGCATCTTCGGCCCGTCGAAGGACTGGGAATGCTATTGCGGGAAATATAAGCGCATCCGTTTCAAAGGCATCATCTGTGAACGGTGCGGCGTGGAAGTTACCCGCGCCCGCGTCCGCCGCGACCGGATGGGCCACATCGAGCTTGCCGCTCCGATCGCGCATGTCTGGTTCGTCAAAGGTGTGCCGAGTCGGATGGGGTATCTCCTCGACATCAGCCCGAAGGATCTCGACCGGGTGCTTTATTTCGCGTCGTCCATCGTCACGAAGGTGGATCGCGAGGAGCGTGCGAATGACATTGACACACTCCGAAATCAAGTCGAAGTGGAACTCGAGCAGACCGAGATAGACCGGGACGACGAGGTTTCGGCGACGCAGGCGTTCCACACGAAGCGTGTGAGCGTCATAAAGGGCGAGTCCACCCCCGACGAGATGACCGAGATGTACTCGGAGATCGAGGAGGAGGATCGCGAGGCGGCCATAAAGAAGGCCGACAAGGAGGCCGAGGACACGGTCGCCGACATCCGGCGTTCGATGGACGAGCAAGCCGAACTCATCAAAAGGGCGTGGGAGGAATTCCAGACCCTCGAGCCGCGCCAGATCGTGGACGACGAGGAACTCTTCCGCGAGATGAAAGACCGCTTCGGCGACGAATACGGCTGGGGCGTGTACTTCCGCGGCGGTATGGGCGCGGAGGCGATACGCGACCTCATCGAGCAAACCGACCTCACCGAAGAAGCCGAGTCCCTCCGCGAGACGATAAACACCTCGAAGGGACAGAAACGGCAAAAAGCCATAAAGCGGCTCAAAGTCGTGGATGCCTTCCGCACGAGCGACAACAAACCGACGTGGATGGTCATGGAAGCCGTTCCGGTTCTTCCGCCGGATCTCCGCCCGATGGTTCAACTCGACGGCGGACGTTTCGCCACGAGCGATTTGAACGACTTGTATCGGCGCGTCATAAACCGGAACAACCGTCTCCGCCGCCTCCTCGACCTCGGCGCCCCCGACGTCATCGTGAACAACGAGAAGCGGATGCTCCAGGAAGCCGTGGACGCCCTCTTCGACAACGGACGTCGCGGACGAGCGGTCACGGGGGCCGGGAACCGCGCGCTCAAATCGCTCTCGGACATGCTCAAGGGCAAACAGGGACGTTTCCGCCAAAACCTCCTCGGGAAGCGCGTTGACTATTCCGGTCGGTCGGTCATCGTGGTCGGGCCGAATTTGAAGATGCACCAGTGCGGCTTGCCGCGCCTCATGGCGGTCGAGCTTTTCAAGCCGTTCGTTATGAAGGTACTCGTTGATCGGGCTTTGGCGCCGAACATCCGGAGCGCGAAGCAGATGGTCGAGCGGCTTCGTCCCGAGGTGTGGGACGTTCTCGAGGATGTCATCAAGGAGCATCCGGTTCTTTTGAATCGCGCCCCGACGCTTCACCGCCTCGGCATTCAGGCTTTCGAGCCGGTGCTTGTGGAGGGGAAGGCCATTCAGGTTCATCCGCTCGTTTGTTCTGCTTTCAACGCGGACTTTGACGGCGACCAGATGGCGGTTCACGTGCCGCTTTCGCCGGAGGCTCAGGCGGAGGCGCGGGTGCTCATGCTCTCGACGCAGAATATTCTCAAGCCGGCCGACGGGCTTCCCGTTGCTTCTCCGTCGAATGACATGGTTCTCGGACTTTACTATATAAGCTATGCGGATGAGGACTTTGCCGAGCAGTCCGTGAAGTCGTATCTCTCTTCGTACAGCGAGGCGGAGGCGGCTCACAAGGAAGGGTCTCTCAAGTACCACGACAAGGTATTTGTGCGGCGGAATGGGGCGAGGCTCGAGACGACGCTCGGGCGGGTGCTTTTCAATGAGGAGATCGAGCAGGTTTTGCGCGACTACCTCGGCGACACGTATGATTCCTCGACTTATTCGTATGTGAACCACACGTTGAAGAAGGGTGAGATCAAGGATCTCGTCCAAAGCTACGTGGAGGAGTTCCCGACGGAGCTTGTCAGCCAGCTTCTCGACGTTTTGAAGAGCGTCGGGTTCCACACGGCGACGAAGGCCGGGGTTTCCATCGGCAAGAACGACATCGTGGTTCCGGTGGAGAAAGCTGAGATCATGGGCCGCTACGAGGGTTTGGTCGAGGAGACCGAGGATCAATGGCACGACGGCTTCATCTCCGACGACGAGAAATCCGACCGCGTCATCGGCCTGTGGACGCAGGCGAAGAACGAGGTCGAGGGTGTGATGCGCGACAACCTCTGGAAGCTGAACCCGATATACATGATGGCGAACTCCGGAGCGCGAGGAAACTACTCGCAGATAACCCAGCTCGCCGGTATGCGTGGCCTCATGACGAACACGAAGGGTGAGATCATCGAGGAGCCGGTGAAGTCGAACTTCATGGAGGGTCTCTCCGTCCTCGAATACTTCACCTCCACGCACGGCGCGAGGAAGGGACAGGCGGACACCGCGCTGCGGACGGCGGACTCGGGGTATCTCACCCGCCGCCTCGTTGACGTGGCGCAGGATGTGGTCGTCGAAGGCGACGACTGCGGCTCCGACGGGTATTTGGACATCCCGCTCTTCTTCGACGGCGACCCGAACGACTCGGTCGCCACCCGCTACCTCGCCCGCGACCTCATCAACCGGGAGACCGGGGAGGTCGTCGCGGAGGCTGGCAGCGATGTCTCGCGCAGCCTTCTCCACCGCTGGTGCGAGGTGCTTCCGAAGAACACGATGGTCTCCGTCCGCACGCCCACGAAGTGCGAGAACTCGCACGGCGTTTGCCAGACTTGCTACGGGCGGGCGCTTTCGACGTACCGTTCGGTGGACATTGGCGAGGCCGTCGGCATCATTGCGGCGCAGTCCATCGGCGAGCCGGGGACGCAGCTTACGATGCGTACTTTCCACACGGGTGGAGTCGCGGGTGAGGACATCACCGCCGGGCTTCCTCGGGTCGTCGAGCTTTTCGAGGCGAGGCATCCGAAGGGCGAGGCGGTCATCTCCGGCATTGACGGGGTCGTCTCGTTCGAGGACGCCGAGTCCGACCGGATGGTCACGGTCGTCATAAGCGGTTCCGATGGTGAGAGTCGGGAGTACAAAGTCGAGCGGCAGATGATTTCGGACGGCATCGTGGACGGAGCGGAGGTCGTGGCGAACGCCTCGATCACCGACGGCTCGTTGTACCCGCATGAGATCCTCGAGAACGACACGCACTACGACCGAGGCACGACGGCGACGGAGCGGTATCTCGTCGCCGAGGTTCAGAAAGTGTATAAGGCGCAGGGAGTGGACATCCACGACAAGCACGTCGAGGTGATCGTGCGCCAGATGCTCCGCAAGGTCGTCATAGACGATCCGGGCGACACGACGTATCTCCCCGAGCAGATCGCCGACCGCTTCAACGTGCGCTCGGCGAACGAGGCGGTCGAGGAAGAGGGCGGCCAGCCCGCGACCTTCCACACGATCCTCCTCGGCCTGACGAAGGCGTCGCTCGCCACGGACAGCTTCCTCTCGGCGGCTTCCTTCCAGGAGACTGCGCGCGTCCTCACCGACGCGGCCATCGAGGGCAAGGTGGACAATCTGGCGGGCCTCAAGGAGAACGTCATCATCGGGAAGCTCATCCCGGCGGCGACGGGGCTTCCGAAGTATCGGCAGCTCACGGCGACCATCGAGGGCTATCAGACGCGGGAGACGGAGGAGTTGGATATAGCGGCGTCGTGATAAAGCTGGTCAGCTATCAGCATTTCAGCTTGTCAGCTTTTTGGGGCCGGGGCTTTTTGCCTCGGTCCTTTTCGCGCTTTGAGAACCGGGAGCGGGGGGTGGGGAGGTCGCTTCGCTATTTCGTGAGGAGATGGAGGAGTGGAGGAGTCGGAAACACAAATACCACTCCTCGATTCCTTCGGCGGCGAAGCCGCTGCGGGAATCGGAAAAAGTGAGGGTCGAAATGCTCGCCGCCGAAACCCTGGTTAAGTCCGGCGACAGTTTGTCGGGCGGGGGGCGAGGGCATCGTCGAAGAAAAGATGGTCGAGAATTTCCCGACTCCCGGTTTTTGGGATCCGGCGCCCGGGCTTCGAGTTATGTGGATTTCTCGTCCGGCTCGGGCTCTTTGGGAGGGAAGATGTCGTTCGTGTCGAAGGCGAGGCCGGGGATGGTTGTGGATTCGAGGTGGTCGGTTCTTCCGTATCGGAGTGTTTTCCGGTATCCATCGGGGGTCGGTGTGGAATGGACTTCGATGGTTTCGGCTTCGATGTCGTATATCCACACTTCCGGCACGCCCGCCGCCGCGTAGCGCGGGAGCTTCGTTTTCCTGTCGTAGGCGAGGCTCGTGTCGGAGACTTCGATGACGATGAGCGCGTCCCCGGTGTTCGGGAGGCGGCCGGGCGGGACACCTTTCATGAGCATGAGGTCGGGTTGCGGCTGGCCGTGCTCGTCCATGACGAGGGGATCTTGAACGCTCACCTCGTAGCCGTCGCCGTGCCGCGACCTTCGGTCTTCCGCGAACCTAGTGAGCATCCGGTTCAATTGCTTCACATACCATACATGTCGCCATCCTGGCGGACTCATCTCGATGACCTCCCCGTCAATAAGCTCCACTCGACTTTCCTCGCCGAAGATGCCGGCCTCGCCCATCATGCGGAACTCTTCGACGGTGAAGCGGTGTTTTTTGACGGTTTGTGTTCGTTCGATGGTTTCCATCTCACGCCTCCTCGAATGTGGCTCGACGTAATTGTAGCCGCTCCGCGACCCGGCTTGACATAGCGGCCTCATAAATTAGAATAGTGCGTCGCGGCTGCGGTACGTTTGCCAATAGGCGAATGTCCGGCGGCTGTGGCGCGTCTTTCAGGTTTTTACGGGCGCGATTTTGTAGTAAACCCCTTTCCACAGGAAGAGACGGAGGCGCGGCCATGCCCACGACGAACCAGCTTGTCCGCAGTGAGCGGAAATTGCAGAAGAAGAAGACGGCCACCCCGGCTCTCCAGGGTTCGCCGCAGCAGGCGGGGGTATGCACCCGCGTCTCGACGACGACCCCGAAGAAGCCGAACTCCGCGCTCCGCAAAATCGCGCGCGTCCGGCTGAAGAACGGTGCCGAAATAACGGCTTACGTCCCCGGCGAAGGCCACAATTTGCAGGAGCACTCCGTCGTCCTGGTTCGTGGCGGACGGGTAAAGGATCTTCCGGGCGTTCGCTACAAAGTCGTCCGGGGCGCGCTCGATACGCTCGGAGTGAATGGGCGGAAGCAGGGTCGGTCGAAGTACGGGACGAAGAAGGGATAGAGGAGCTTTATGCCGAGGCGAGCAGCGCCACCGAAGAGAGAGATACCGCCGGACTCGAAGTACGGGAGCGTACTCGTCCAGCAACTCATCAATCGAATTATGCTGGACGGAAAGAAGTCCACTGCGGAGAGGATCGTCTACGATGCCCTCTCGCTCATCGAGGAGCGGACGGGCGAGACCCCCGTGACGGTTTTGAACCAGGCATTGGAAAACATCCGTCCTCGCCTCGAAGTGAAGAGCCGTCGGGTGGGAGGGGCTACGTACCAGGTTCCGATGGAGGTCGCCCCGAGGCGGGCGAACACGCTCGCGCTTCGGTGGATGGTTTCGTACGCTCGCGCCCGGCGCGAGAAGACGATGGGCCAGAGGCTCGCCGGGGAAGTCCTCGACGCGAAGGACAATACCGGGGCGAGCATACGACGCAAGGAGGAAGCGCACCGGATGGCAGAAGCCAACCGTGCCTTCGCACACTACAGGTGGTGACGTAAAGGATTATGGCTACTCAAACAGCTAGAAAAACCCCGCTGCGCCGAGTACGGAACATCGGCATTATGGCGCACATAGACGCCGGGAAAACAACGACGACCGAGCGCATCCTGCTCTATACCGGCCTCACCCACAAACTGGGCGAAGTCCACGACGGAAACGCCGTCATGGACTGGATGAGCCAAGAACGCGAACGAGGCATCACGATCACGAGCGCCGCAACCACAGTTTTCTGGGGCGGCCTCGAAGGCTCGGGCAAGAACGGGAAAGGCGTCAAGGAAGGCGTCCACTCCCGCATCCCCGAACAACATCGCATAAACATTATAGACACGCCCGGCCACGTGGACTTTACCGTGGAAGTCGAGCGGTCTTTGCGGGTCCTCGACGGCGCGATCGCTTTGTTCGACTCGGTCGCGGGCGTCGAGCCGCAGTCCGAGACGGTGTGGCGCCAGGCGGACAAATACGGCGTTCCGCGCATCGCGTTCGTGAACAAGATGGATCGCATCGGGGCGAACTTTTACAACGCCGTTGACACGATGGTTGATAGGCTCGGGGCGAACGCGGTTCCGGTTCAGTTGCCGATTGGCGCGGAGTCGGAGTTCCAAGGAATCGTGGATCTCGTAGAGATGAAGGCGATAAATTACCTCGACGACCTCGGAGCCGAGTGGGAAGAAGTCGAGATCCCGGCGGACATGCAGGCTCAGGCCGAGGAATATCGCGAGAAACTGCTCGAAGCCGTCTCCGATTACGACGAGGAGATCATGATGCTCTTCCTCGAAGGGGATGAGATCGAGATCGAGCAAGTTCGTGCCGCCATTCGCAAGGCGACGCTCGACAACCAGATGACTCCGGTGTTCGTCGGTTCGGCGTTCAAAAACAAGGGCGTACAGCCGCTCATTGACGGCGCGATAGATTACCTCCCGAGTCCGCTCGATGTACCGCCGATCCACGGCCTCAACAAGGACGGCGAGGAAATTACTCGCGAGGCGGACGAAGATGCACCGCTCTCGATGCTCGCTTTCAAGGTTCAGACTGACCCGCATGTCGGGAAATTGACGTATGCGAGGATTTACTCCGGGACGCTCAAGGCGGGTTCATACATCATGAACACGACGAAGGACAACCGCGAGCGCGTCGGGCGTATTTTGCAGATGCACTCGAACACCCGCGAGCAGCGCGACGAGGTGTACGCCGGAGAACTCGTGGCTCTCATCGGGCTTCAAAATACCGGGACGGGCGACACGCTCGTTTCCGAAGAGGATGCCGAGAGGCCGATCCTCGAGCAGATGACGTTCGACGATCCGGTCATCCACCAGGCTATCGAGCCGAAGACGAAGGCCGATCAGGAAAAGCTGACGGCGGCGCTTCAGAAACTCACCGAGGAAGACCCGACGTTCACCGTCCGCAGCGACGAGGAGACCGGGCAGACGATCATCGGCGGGATGGGCGAGCTTCATCTCGAGATCATCCTCGACCGACTCCTCCGCGAGTTCCGCGTTGACGCGAACATCGGCAAGCCGCAGGTGGCGTACAGGGAGACGATTCGCAGGCGCGTCGAGAACGTCGAGGGTCGTTTCGTGAGGCAGTCGGGTGGGCGTGGTCAGTTTGGACACGCGGTTATCAATGTCGAACACAACGACGACCCCGAAGGCGAAATCTACGAGTTCGTGAACAAGATCGTGGGTGGCGTCATTCCCCGCGAGTACATTCCGAGCGTGGACAAGGGCATTCGGGAGGCGATTGATTCGGGCGTCGTGGCCGGGTATCCGGTCGTGGACATCCGAGTCGAGCTTGTGGACGGCTCTTTCCACGAGGTTGACTCGTCGGAGATGGCGTTCCACATCGCGGGTTCGATGGCGATTCAGGAAGCTCTGAAAAGGGCGAACCCGGTGCTTCTCGAGCCTGTCATGAGCGTCGAGGTCGTCATGCCCGAGGAGTTCATGGGCGATGTCATGGGCGACTTGAGTTCGCGCCGCGGGCAGATCCAGGGTATGGATTCCCGAGGCAGCGGTCAGGTCATCCGGGCGATGGTTCCGCTCTCCGAGATGTTCGGTTATTCGACGACCGTTCGGAGCAAAACTCAGGGGCGGGCGACGTTCACGATGCAGTTCGATCATTATTCCGAGGTGCCGAAGAGCATCGCGGAAGAAATATCCGAGAGAAACTAGGGAGGATAAAAGAATGTCGAGAGGAACATACGAGAGGACGAAGCCGCACCTCAACGTCGGCACCATAGGCCACGTGGACCACGGCAAGACCACGCTGACCGCCGCCATAACGAGCGTATTGGCGAAGAACGTGGCGAACGACCCGGC
>JACDAJ010000020.1 GCA_013695475.1 Rubrobacter sp.
AAATCGTCTCCGGCGGCGAAAAGTACGAGGGTGCGCCCCCCGGCCTTCTCCCCCTCGACCGTCTCGAAGACCCGATTCTTCAGTTCCTCGGGCGCGTCGAGGTCGTTGAGGGCGTTCTTCAGCCGGATAAGATACGCCTGCCCCTGATTCTCGGGCCGGGCGGCGTTCACCTCGAGGTACACCGTCAAAACGGATTCCCCGAGGCCTTCCAACCGCGTCCTCAGATTTTGGATGTCGGAAGCGCTTATCATACGGAAACCACTCCTTCTCTCTATGTTCTCTCTATGGCTTGAGGACGACCTTTAGCGCACCGTCCCGCTTTTGCTGGAAAATTTCGTAGCCGCGGGGAGCCTCGGACAAGGGCATCGTGTGCGTCTTGAAATCCTCGGTTCCGAGCGGGTCGCCGTCGTCGGTGAGAAGCGGCATGATATCATCCGTCCACCGCCTGACGTTCGCCTGCCCCATCCTCACCTGAACCTGCATGTCGAAGAGGTCGCCGAGCGGGAACATTTGCATCGGCCCGGCGTACACCCCGGAGATGGAGAGCGTCCCGCCGCGCCGGATGGAGGCCATGCACTGCCTGAGCGCGTGCGCCTTGTCAACCTGAACTTTGGTGGCTTGCAAAACAGAGTCCACGAGCGACCCGCCCGCCTCCATCCCGACGGCGTCTATGGCGGCGTCGGCCCCTCGCCCGTCGGTCATGTCCACCACGAGAAGCCCGGCGTTGTCCACGACGGAGAAATCAACCGTCTCGACACCGTACCTCGCGGCCATCCGGAGCCGCTCGGGAACCGAGTCCACCCCGATGACGCGCCCGGCTCCTCGGTGGAGCGCGATGCGGCAGCACATCTGCCCGACCGGGCCAAGCCCCCATACCGCGACCGTGCCACCCTCGGGAACGTCGGCGTACGCCACAGCCTGCCACGCCGTCGGAAGCACGTCGGAGAGATAAAGGAAACGCTCGTCGGGCGGCCCCTCGGGGACTTTGACGGGGCCGAAATGAGCCTGCGGGACGCGCAGATATTCGGCCTGCCCGCCGGGAACCGCGCCGTATACGTGCGTGTATCCGAAGAGGCTCGCGCCCTTCCCCCGCCTCCCGAGGAGGTTGAGGGTGTTTGCCAGCTTCCCCCGGTCGCGGGTCGTCTCGCACTGCGAATAGAGCGACTGCCCGCAGAAAAAGCAATCCCCGCACGAGACGTTGAACGGGACGACGACCCGGTCGCCCGGCTTTATATGCTCGACCGCGCCGCCGACCTCCTCGACGATGCCCATCGGTTCGTGGCCGATGATGTCTCCCTCGCGCATGATCGGCGAGAGCTTCGAGTAAAGGTGGAGATCGGAGCCGCATATCGCCGTCGAGGTTATTCGAACGATGGCATCCGTGGATTCCTGTATTTTCGGGTCGGGGACGTTGTCCACCCGCACGTCTTCTTTTCCGTGCCAGACGACGGCTTTCATGGCTCGCTCCTTCCGACTCCGGTTGCCAGTTCGCGCTCCCGGAACTTCCCGCCCGTCTGCGGCGAGAGGGGCGGGGTGTCGAGTCCGGCCCCGGCCCGCAGTCCCGCCATAAGGTCGAGGAGGGCATCGGCGGATGAGTATTCCGGCTCCCAGCCAAGTTCCCTTCGCGCCCGCTCAGTGGACATGACGGGGATTTGCAAGGACATGTCGAGCCAGTCCGGGGAGACGGGCTGGAGCCGAAGCCGCCACGCGAGGTTCGCGCCGATGCGGGCGGCCTTCGCCGGGAAGCGGAACGTCCTCGCGTCCAGAATGCGCCCGATCTCCGCCGCGTCGAGAGGCGGCTCGGCGGCGAGGTTGAAGGCTCCGCGAGCATCCTTGTTTACGATGGCGAGCCGGAACGCCTCCCCCACGTCGTGCGAGTGGACGACCTGCGAGCGGAGGTTCTCGATGTCCGGGAAGAGGTTTATGATCCGTGGGTCCGCGAGGATGCCGGGGACGAGCGGGCCTCCGAAGAGGCGGCGTATCCCTTGCGAAGCCTCCTTCTTGAAGACGAGGCCGGGCCTCATCCTGACGACCCGCATCTCGGGATTCTCCACCTCGAAGCGGTCGAGCCTCCTCTCGACCTCGGCTTTCTGGCGGGCGTAATAAGAACCTTCGACACCTCCGGTCGGCCAGCTTTCGTCCACGGCGCGATCCTTCGGCCCCGGCGAATACGCTCCGACGGAAGATGCGTACATGAGGGCCGGAACGCCCGCCTCGGCGGCGGCGCGGGCGGCCCGCATCGTACCCTCGACGTTCACCATCCACAGCTTGTTGAGATCCCGCGAAGGCTGCACGAGCCACGAAACGAGAACGACCGCATCCGCGCCCTCGAAGAGCGGAGCGAGGTTGTCTTTCGTAACGTCGGCGGAGGCCCACTCGACCTTCGAGGCCCGGAGACCCGGCAAACGGCGAGCAAGGCCGAGGATCGAATCCACCGTATCCTCCCTTTCGAGGGAACGGAGGACGCTCGTGCCGACGTTGCCCGTCGCGCCGACCACCACGACCCTCATCGGCCGTCTCCGGTTCGGGCGTTTGAAAATCTTTTTATAGTCTTTGCGTCCATAAGCTTTGCGGATACCCATGCGAGAGGGAAACGTAAACCCGAAGGCTCTGTTCCGGTGGCGCGCGTGGAAGATCTTCGCCTACAAAGGCGCATGTTTGTGCACCTTTCGGGGCGGGCGGTTTCGGGACGAGGAAGTTTCGGGTAGAGGGGCTAAAAGAAAGCGCGCACGTCCCGCCGGGCTCTTCGGTTCGGGGGGCGGCGCATCACGAGAGGAGCCACGAGAGTGAACGAAGATCAGACGAGCAGCCGAGATCCCCGCGGCCAGTATCCTGAGCCGAATTTCCCCGAGCAGGATCAGCGCGACGAGCACCCCGGCCACGAGTCCGAGATGCGCCCCGAACCCGACTACGGCTACGACACATACCGGGGCTTCGGGCGCCTCGAAGGGAAGAAGGCCGTAATAACCGGGGGAGACTCGGGCATCGGACGCGCCGTCGCCCTCGCCTTCGCCCGCGAGGGGGCGGACGTGCTCATCTCGTACCTCGAAGAGGAGGAGAGCGATGCCGAGGAGACCGTAAAGAGCATCGAGGAGGCCGGGAGGAAAGCCGTCAAGGCTCCGGGGGACATCGCCGATGAAGCGGTGTGCCGGGGGATCATAGACCGGGCGGTGGAGGAGTTCGGGCGGGTGGACGTGCTCGTCAACAACGCCGCGCACCAGATGACAGTGGACGGCATTTTGGATACCTCCTCCGAACTCATAGAGCGCACCTTCCGCACGAACATCATCGCGATGTTCCACCTTTGCAAGGCGGCGATACCGCACATGCCGGAGGGGGGAGCCATTATAAATGTGAGTTCCGTCCAGGCGTACACGCCCACGCCGCCTTTGCTTCCGTACTCGACGACGAAGGGGGCCATATCCACCTTCACGAAGGGGTTGGCGCAGGAGCTCATAGGGCGCGGCATCCGGGTGAACTCCGTCGCGCCGGGGCCGGTGTGGACCCCGATCATCCCGGCCTCCATGCCCGGCGAAGTGGTCTCCGGCTTCGGCGGAAGTTCCCCGACCGGCCGTCCGGCCCAACCCGCCGAACTCGCCCCGGCCTTCGTGTTCCTCGCTTCCCATGAATCGAGCTTCGTCAACGGCGAGATACTCGGCGTAACCGGCGGCCAGCCGATTACATAGCGGCAAAGAGGGCGGTTTCGGAGCGCGAGGTGGACGGGGGAAGTTCCTCGGAGAAGCGGCGAGAGAAAGGAGCATGATCTCACCGTGGGCAAAAGAACCCCGAAGCAGAACCCGGAACGCTAGGAGGAGGTGATCAAGTCAGCGGGAACCGGCATGGCTTTCCCCGAGTGGATCGGTGCCATTCCCTCTTCTCTCAGGGGCCGTCGCACTATTCGGCGAACTCGCCGACGGAGGCTCCGGTTGCGGACACGGTTTTCGGCGTGCCGTTACGCACGCTTCATCAGAGCCTGGTAGGTTTGGTGGAGGTGGTCGGAGAGGGTGGCTATGGCGAAGAGGCTCCCCACGAGGCGGGTCGTCTTCGGGGCGAGGAGGAGTCCGTAGATAAAAAAGGACGCCACCCATTGGCCCAGGCAGAAGTGGCAGGTGAGGAGTTCTCCGAGGGAGCGTTGGAGACCCGTGCCGCGCGGGCTTTCCTGGAAGTTCGTGGGGCTTTCGATCTCGTCGAGCTTCGTGAAGGGCGCCCGGAGCGGGCTGGTGATCCCGTCTTTGGCGACGAGCCAGCTCACCTTATGGCTCGCCACCCCGAAGAGGACGATGTCCGAGAGCTTCACGCCGTCCGGGATCCCACGCCCCGAAGCCTTTGCGAGAAGCAGCGCGACCGCGAAGAGCAAATTGAAGAACGCCGCCTCCGCCGCGTACGATTTCAGCGGCACATCTTCTTCGGAATATTTCTCGAAGGCTTCTTTCGGGTTGTCGCTCAAGAGCTTTCCTCCTTCTCGTCGTTTGCTGTTTAGCAAATCCCGGCCCGGTTCACCGGCGAGTGCCGCCGCTTCGAGTCCCCGATGTCGCCCGACATAGCCGTTGTCCCGTTTCAAGCGCGAGAGATCGTCGTCGGTATAGTCGGGCTTGTCCTTGCGAAGGATACCCGCGATCCTGCGCCCCAACTTGCGGGCGGTGGCTTCTTTGCCGCTTTTTTCCGCGCTCGGCGGGCTGGCGCGGATCTCTTCTTCCAAAAGAACGGCTTGCGAACTTTGTACCCCGAAAAGCCGCGTCTAACGGGCTCCACGCGATCGGGGGGCGAAAATGACCCGAAAGGTGCATCTCCGAAAGGCGAGCTTATCGCGGGGAGCCGAGGAACCAGCGGATCGTCGCGGCGATCTTTTCGGAGGACGGCTCGAACATCATCGAATAGTGGTTCGCTTCGAGGAGGATTTCGGAGCGAAGATCGAGGATGTCGGCCATCGAGTCCCTCGCCTCGTCGGAGATGAGCGGCTCGCTGCCGGGGAAGAAGCCCTCCTTCGCCCGGACGAGCATCACCGGACAAGATGCTTTCTTCATTTCTTCGGCGGTCGGAGCGGACGGGAGCGCGGCGGCGTCCTCCTCGGCGGCGGAGCGGCGCGCCTTCGGGGAATATCCGCCGTCCACTTTTTCGAGGTCGAAGAGATAATAATCGGCGAGATCCGGGTCGAGGTCTTCGGGCGAAAGCCCGGCTCCGGGGAACCAGAAATCGAGGTATGCGTCCGCGCCTTCGAAGGTCATGTCGAGGCGCGAGAAGGCTCGGGCGAGTCCTTCTTCGAGAGCTTTCCGCTCCTCCTCGGAAACCTCGATTCTCGGCCACGCGCCGTCGAGGAGGATGAGGGATTTCACGCGGCCCGGATACATGAGCGCGGCCTTCATTGCGACGAACGCCCCCATCGAATGCCCGCAAAGTACGGCGCGGTCCACCCCGAGATGGTCGAGGACGCGGACGGCATCCTCCGCATGGGTTTCGAGGCCATATCCGGAATCGGGCTTTCCAGAATCGCCCCGGCCGCGGAAGTCCACGCCGAATAGTTCGTGTTCGCCGCCGAGGTGTCCGGCGAGGGAATTGAAGGAGCGATGCTGCGCGGTGATGCCGTGGAGGCAAACTATGGGTTCGCCCTCGCCGGAACGCCACACGGCGAGCGCGGCTTCGCCCGAACCTTCGGTCGTTTCGGCTTCGGCGGGGACCGTCTCCTTTCTCCAGCGGCTCACGCGGACTTCCGATCGCTTCGAGCGTCGCGCCACGAGATGAGTTCGCGGAGTGGGCCGAGGTCGTAGTCGGGGCCGGATGCTCCGGCGATGAGGTGTGTGATCCCGGCCTCCACGTACTCGTCGGCTCTCTCGATATACTCGGGGTCAATGAGCGCGGAGCGTTCGATGTCCCCCGGATTTCGCCCCACCTTCCCGCACCACTCGTCGAGAATACGGCTCTTTCCTCCGACTTTCTCCGGGTCGCCGATGCCGTTCCATATGTGGGCGTGTTCGGCGACGATGCGGAGCGTCACCTTCTCCCCGCCGCCCCCGATGAGGACGGGGATGGTCCGGGTCGGGGCGGGATTCAATTTCCCGAGCCTCTCCTCAATCACATCCATCGCCCGGTCGAGTTCTTTGAGGCGGCCCGGAGCGGTTCCGAATTCGTAGCCGTACTCGTCATAGTCCTTCTCGAACCATCCCGAGCCGACGCCGAAGATGAGCCGTCCGCCGGAGATATGGTCCGCGGTCCGGGCCATGTCGGCGAGGAGGTTCGGGTTCCGGTACGAATTGCACGAGACGAGAGCGCCGAACTCGACTCGCTCGGTGGCCTCGGCCATCGCCCCGAGGAGCGTCCAGCATTCGAAGTGCTTCCCCTCCGGCGCGCCGGAGAGCGGATAAAAGTGATCCCAGTTGAAAAGCGTGTCCGCCCCGGCCTCTTCGACGGAGACCCACGTCTCGCGCATTTTTCGGTACTCCACATGCTGCGGCTGTATTTGCGCCCCGACTCGCACCTTCATCCGAACCTTCCCCTCCACGAGACTCCACGACCCGGATGATTATATTCGTTCGGGCCGGGGCTTTTTCCGGGGGGCGCATGGCTTTCCGGCTCCGCACGGCGGATCCGCCACAGATTCGAGAGAAGGCTGTGGCGCCAGCGTGCGCTCCGCAAAGGATGCGGGGTGATCACGCCCGCGCCACCGAGCCGTCCCGCTCTGTGACGGGAATCTCCGCGAGCGGCGAGGTGGCCGGTCCGGCGACGACGGCGGCTCCGTTCGCCGGATCGAAGACCGAACCGTGGCACGGACACGCGAGTTCGCCGGACTCGTAGGCGACCGTGCATCCCCGGTGCGTGCAAACCGCCGAATACGCGACGAACTCCCCGCTCTCGAGGTGGACGAGGACGGCGGGCTGTCCGCCGTCCTCGAACTCCGCCGCGGAACCCGGCGGCACATCCGAAGCGGAGGCTATGGTGTCGGCGGACGGCTCGTCGGCGTTTTCGGAGGGGGTTTCCGCCGCGGTGGTTTCTTCGGCGTTCTCCGCCGCCTCCTCTTCGGCGGTCGTTGCGCGGGCCGTCTCTTCCGGCGTCGGCTCGGGGGTTTCGGTCGCGTCCCCCCCACCGCCGCCCGAGGAAGTCTCGCCGCAAGCCGCGCCGAGCGGGACGAGGGCGAACGCCGCTCCGAAGCCGATGAACTTCTTTCTCGAAAAGTTTTCCGGGTTCATTTTTCCTCCTCGCATAAGGCCGGAGCCTCGCGGTGGAGGCTCCGGGATCTTGTGGACATTGTTCGTTTTCTAGCGGATGACGCGGAAGCTCTTCGTGACCGACTTCGAAAGGCTGTCGGCGTCCTTCGGGAAGATGATGGTCACCGAATAACGTCCCACCCCCTTGTTTGGCTTGTAGCTTGAGGCGAAACGGGAGTTGTTCAGCGGGAGGTTCTTCGAGAGAACCTGCGTCCCGTTCTTACGGACGATCATCCTCACCGAGGTGTTGTGCGCGGGATTGACCACGCCCGAGAACCTCTTCACGCCGCCGAGCTTGAGGGTCGTGGTGGACATGTTCAATGTCACCGAGGTCGGCTTGCGGATGACGTATGAGAACGAGGCGACGTTGCTTTCGTTCCCGGCCCGGTCTCTGGCGAGAGCCCGGATCGCATTCCGGTTGGCGACCCGGATGGGCGCGGTGAACTCGATGTTCGGAGCGCCCGTGCCGAGCGTGTAGAAAATGTCCGCCTCGGGGTCGTTCGAACGGAGGCCGACCTCCACCGGCGCGTCGTGGGAGCCGACCGCCCTGTCGGCGGTGACGTTCGGCGCGGCGACGTCTATCGTTATGTTCAATGCGCTCGAGGTCGAGCGGTTGCCCGCCGTGTCGGTCGCCTCGGCCCGTATCACGCGGCCGCCCGGCGCGAGAGTGCTCGTCGTGACGCTGTACGAGCCGTCGTTCGCCGAGGTCGTGTCCCCCTTCGCGTCGCCGTCGGCGAGGATCTTCACGTCCACCCCGCCCTCGGTCGAGCCGGTGATGGTCGGGGTCGAGTCGTTTGTGAGGTTGTCCGAGCCGGAGACGCCGGTGTCGCTCCCCGAGGCGAGATCCGCCGTCGGAACCGGAGTCGGGGCGATGGTGTCTATGGTGACGCCGAGAGCGCCGGAAGCCGCGCTCGTGTTCCCGTTCTCGTCGGTCGCCGTGGCGCCCACGGAGCCGCTCCCGATTTGACTCGTGGTGATGGAGTAATTTCCGCCGGTGGCGATGCCGCTCCCCTTCTCGACGCCGTTCACGAGGATCTTCACCGTCGAGCCGGCGTCAGCCGTGCCCGTGAACGTCGGGGTGTCGTCGTTCGTTATGTCGTCCTCATTCGAGGATCCGTTGTCGCTCGAAGACGCGAGATCCGGCGCACTCGGAGCCGACGGCGGCTGCGTGTCCTTCGCTATCGTCTTCGTGCTCGTGATCTCGACCGTCTGCGCCGGATCTTCCGGGTCGGGGATGGTGTACGTGGCGGTCGCGGCGAGGTTTCCGTCGGCGAGGTCGTCGAAGCCCGCGTTGGCGAAGGAAGCCGTCCACGACTGCGCGCCCGAGGCCGGATTCACATTCGCCGTGGCTTCGATCGCGTCGGTGGTGACGCCGTCGCCGTCGTCTATGGAGACGGAAACGTCCTCGGCGTTGAAGGAGACGCCCGAGAGGACGAGGGGGTCGTTTCCGGCCACGAAGGAGCCGTTGACCTTCTCGGGGTTGCTGGTCAGGATCTCGTAGTTGGCGACCGGCGCGGTGCAACCCAGCCCGGGGCCCCCGGGACCGGGCTCGGAGATCATGGCCACCGTACCGGCGGGGTTCAGCCAGGTGAGCGAATGAGCGCCGCCGAGGATGGCCTGTTTCTCCTCGTCCACGTCAAGCCCATCCCGGTTTCTGGAGTCGAGATAGTCTTTCCGGTAGACCGCCCGGAACTCGGTCGTGCCGTCGAGGTACCGAACGAAGTCGGGGTTGGCGCGGTAGGCGTTGCCGTTCCTGACCCCCCCGGTAAGCTGGTTCAGCGGGAGCTGGTTGCCATCTTCGTCCTCGGCGACGCCCTCGACCACGATGTCGTCTACTTGAAGCTGCGCCACCGGGCCGTCCTGCGTGACCTCGAACGGCCCGTTCAGGATCGAGACGTTGAGCACGGTCGTCGAGTCCTCGCCGCCGCCGTCTTGTTCGATTACCCGGATCACATCGCCCGGCTGCACGTCGGGCGTGAAGCCGGTCCAGCAACTGCCGTCGTCCCGGCCGGTGCCTTCATGGTTGACTTCGAGCCCCGGTGAACCCTCGACATCCACGGCCGGGCCGCTCGCCTGGCCGATGAGGACACCGTTGCGCTCGACCCTGATGGTGAGGATCTCGCCCGTTTGATAGCCGGTGGCCGCGACGATGTCGAGCTCGTGGACGACTTCGATCGCGTGGTTCGCTCGAACCTCGGCCCATGCCGGAATGGACATCGCGGCTCCGGCGATGAGCGCGAGGCCGAGGCCGGTGAGCAGCTTCTTCATGCCTCCCCTTTTGCCAGGTAGCTTTCTTGTCTGCCTGTCATGTGTATCTCCTTTCTTGCTTTTGTCCTCCCCGAACCGTCCGGTGACGCATGGCTTCGCGTCCGAACCCCCGGGATTTGATGAGGGCGGCCCCGCTTGCTCGACCGCCGGAAACCTCCGGGAGAAAAGCGGTCGAGAGCAAAACCATCTGACTTAGAGTACAATGCTTATCTGGCAAGGACTCTCCCTTGTCTCGTGTGCCGGGTTGGATCGTCTGCGTTTGGCGACGGTGGCGAACCGGCCCGGCTCTTTGCCCGGCTTCCCCACTCGGGGAGCCGTGTCTTCGGGATCTTCGTCAGGCGTCGTCCATGTTTTCCTCCCCTTTAGTGACCATGTGGACTTCCGGCGTTCCCTCCGGCTTTCGGCGGAACATCGAGGCTGACGGAGCGTCCGCCCTCGAAGTCGAGGACGAGGTTTTCCGCCTTCTCGGGAACCTCGAAAACCATTCCCCCGGAGACGGAGCTTCCGCCGGAGAGCGTCCCGGCTTCGAGTTGGTCGCGGATCGGGGCCACGCTTCCCATCCCATCGCCGGAGACGCGGAAGCCTTCGGGCGAATACGAGAGGCTTTCGCCTTCATCCCCCGTGAGCGTCACCTCGACGGCGAGGCGTTCGTGTCCTTCGGGGGCCATGTCCATCCCCATCGCGGACATGCTCATGCCGCTCGCGGCGAACTTGCCGCTTTGCATGGGGGCCATATGCTCCGGGGTCGCCCCGTCCACCCGGAAGGAGCCTTCCCGAACTTCGACTTCGTCTCCGATGGACACGGGGGCGGGGCCATCCCCGAACGAAAGAGCCGCTCCCCATGACCCGGCGACGACGACCACCGCCGCGAGGAGGGAAAGCGTTATATTCGCAGCCCCCGCCCGCACGGCGGAGACTCCGTCCGGAACCGCCGGGACAAAGTCGGTGTTCGTTCGAGATGCGTTCATTCGAGACGCCCCATCTTTCCGTTTCTCGTGTTTTACCTTCGTGGCCGCAATTCTCGCCCGGTTGGAGGGGAGGGCCATCACGCGGATAAGCGATCTTTGCCTAGATAGTTTCTGGTGCGAAATGGGATCATGACCATGGGTGCCTGTTTTTCTTGATCCATGCTCCCCTCCGAGCATCACCGGGCCGCCAGCGTTCGGGCCATGGTGTCGAGGTTGGCCGCCAGCACTCCCCAGCCCACCCATCTACCGAATCCCTCCTCGCCCCGACCCCGGCAACGGCCCAGACACCCCCGCCGCGCCATGACGCTGATGCGCCCCTCTATCCCGGCCCTGAACCTCCTCGCCCTCTTGTACCATCCCTGCCTCTCGTACTCCTCGCGCTCGGCGCTCTTCTTTCCCGCCTTGGGCAGGCACGCCTTCTTTACCCCGAACCCTTCCGCCAGCCGCTCGTTCTCTTTGGAGTGTACGCTGCGGTCCGCCGCCACCAACTCCGGCGCTCGGCCGAACAGGCGCAGATGATCTTCGAGGGATGGCTGAAGCTGAGCTTCGTCGGAGGCGTTGCCCTCCAGGATCCGGAATCCGCTCACGATGCCTCCGTCCACCTCCGAGAGCCACACCTTCCTGCCGAACTCCGTTTGCTTGCGCGCCTTGCCTCTGCGGATTATGGCCGTGTGCTCCTCGAAGATGGAGAGCAGCTTCT
>JACDAJ010000064.1 GCA_013695475.1 Rubrobacter sp.
AGGAGGGAACTCTCATGACGAACCAAACCACCGACGCTCCGAAAGCGGCCGAGGCGCCCGAACCGGACACTCGAAAAAAGCGCGTCGTCCATATAGTGCGGGAGGAGTTTTCGAGGAAAATCGTCTCGTATGCGGTGACGGCGATGGCGGCGGTATTCTTCGGGCTTGTCGCGATTCCCGCTTTTTTCGCGGCGGTCGTGCCGCTCGAAGAAAGCGCGCGGAGCGGCGCTTTCGCCGTGGATCTCATTTTCCTCGCGATAATTTCGATACTCTCCATAAACGTTTTCTCACGGAGCTATATGCTCATCCACCGCGACCCGTTTCATGGATGGCTCGTCTTTCTTCGGAGCCTCCCGGTATCCCCGAGGGAGATGATCCTCGCCCGCTCGCTCATCATGCTCCCGGCGACCGCCGTTTTGACGGCGCTTTTCTTCGCGCCGCTCACGGTCTTCTCACCGTTTCTCGACGCTCGTTTCGGCGCGGCGCAATATTTATGGTTCGCATTAATATGGCTCGGATACGCGCTCGCCGCCGGAGGAATGAACCTCATCCTCGAACTCGGCGTGAGCGGGAAGCTCGCCCTCGTTTTCCAGTTCGTGTGGTTCGCGGCGATCATCGCCGCCGTATGGATTTCGGGCGGAGGCATCGTATTCGCAACCTTCGGACTCGCCGGGGAATATGGGCCGCTCATCGCCGGAATTTCGCTCCTCGCCGGAGGAATCGTCTTCGCGCTCTTCGCGAAAGCGACGGAGCGGCGCGTCGCGGGTCGGGAGTTCGCCGTATGAGCGCGGAGTCGGCGGAGGCTCGCATCCCGATACAACTTTCGATGGACGATCCGGAGCCGATGTATCGGCAGATCGAAAGCCAGTTGCGGGACTTCATTCTCTCCGGGCAATTGCCGCCGGGGACGAAACTGCCTTCGGTGCGGGGTTTGGCGAAGGATCTCGCATGCAGTGTGATCACGACGAGGCGGGCGTATCAGGATTTGGAGGGCGAAGGTTTCATCCGCACCCGCCAGGGAATGGGTACGGTCGTCGCCGAAATCGCCGCCGAAAGGATGTCCCGACACCGCATCGAACCCGTCGAGTCGGCGTTCGACGAGGCGGTGCGAGCCGGAAAGCGGGCGGGTTTCTCGGAGGCGGAGATCCGGGAAATCTTCGAAGAGACGCTCGAAAAGAACACGAATCTCGAAGGAGGAAACTCATGATGGAACGTCCGGTCATCTCACTGAAAGACGTGCGGAAATCATACGGGAGCTTCGAACTCGGCCCGGTGAATCTCGAAGTGGAGCCGGGATACGTCGTCGCCGTCGTCGGCCCGAACGGGAGCGGGAAAAGCACCCTCTTCCGAATGCTCATGAATTTGGCGCGCCCCGACGAAGGAAGCCTCTCCCTCTTCGACGGCGCGTATCCCGATGAGGAAGTCGAGATAAAACAGAAAATCGGGTACGTCCCCGAACGCTCCGTCGGCCACGACGAGATGAGCGCGAAGGCGCTCGGCGAGTTCGTCGCCCATTGGTACCCGACGTGGGAGCAAAAAACGTACGACGAGCTTTTGTCGCGCTCCGAGATCGAGGGAAACAAAAAGTTCGGCAAACTTTCCAAAGGCATGCAAAGACGGCTCACGTTCGCGCTCGCGGCGGCGACCGGAGCGGAACTCCTTCTTCTCGACGAGCCGACCGACGGCGTGGACCCGTTCGCCCGCCGAGCGATGCTCGAAGACATCTCCCGCTTCATGGAGAGCGGCGACAAAACGGTGGTATTCGCCACCCACGTAATGGAGGAAGTCCGGCGCCTCGCCGACTATGTCGCCTTCCTCGTGGACGGCGAGTTCCTCGGACTATATGAAAAAGACGCGCTCCTCGAACAATGGAAAACTTTTTGGACCGACGGAGAGCCGGGAACCTCCCTCCCCGGAATCGTCGAAGTCGAGGCCGGGAACCCGTCCCGCGTCGTCTACGACTCGCCGGACGAGACCGAAGCCGCGCTCGCGAAGGAAAACATCCGCATAGTCCGAATGGGAACCCTCGATCTCGAAGAAATCCTTTCGCATCTCATGCGCCGGAGGAAAGAAGCGAGGAGCGCGAGGTGAGTGCGAGACGCGGGCGTGGCGGGAAGTCGGTGCGCTATGCGATCATCGGCGCGACCGCGGGGGCGGTGGTCGCGTTCGCGGTCATGGATCCGCCCGGAGTTTTCGCCATCGCGGCATTCGCCTTCGGCGCCGCCGCCATCGGGATGATCGTGGAACTCGTCCGCCAGAGAGGGCGAGACACATGAACCACGGCATCCGTTTCGCACAAGGGAACACGAAAGAAAGAAGCGCGAGATGAGAAACGAAAACAACGACAAACGTGGCGAGAAGGCGGCTCTTTTCACGGGGATCGGAGCCGCACTCGGAACCGGGATCGGGGTGGCGTTCATGTCTTCGCTCGGCGTTTTCGCCATCGCGGTCTTCGCCGTTCTCGGAGCGGTCGCGGGGATGGGCGTGGGGTATATTCGATGGGGGGATTCGTGAACCGCTCCCTCAAACTCGGGCTGGATTTTCTCTTCGGCCTCATCATCCCGATCATAATCCTCTCGCGCTTCTCGGATTCGCTCGGGAACATCACAGCGTACGTCGTCTCCGCGCTCATCCCGGTGGCATGGGTCGCCATAGATTTGCTTTTCATCACAAAGCGTTTCAACTTCATAACGACCTTCCTCGGACTGAACGCCGTCGTGCGCGGCATCCTCGCTTTCTGGTTTGTGGACGGGGTGGCGTATGCGTTCAAAGACTCGGTCGCGAGCCTCCTTTGGGTCGTTATTTTCGGCGCGTCCCTCGCTTTCGGACGGCCTCTCATCGGAGCGTTCATCACACAGGCTTTCGACCCGAGGACGCCGAGGCAGGAAAGCTCGCTGAAAAACCTCTTCGACGAGTTCCCCGTCCGGCGGGCGATGTGGATGGGAACCGCCGCCATCACCATCGTCTCGGTCATAACCACGGTCGCGAACTTCTTTTTGAATCTGTGGATTGTGGTCGCCGAGTTCGGGACGGAGGCCTTCAATTTGCAAGTCGCCCGCGCGAACGCCATCGCCCGCTTCGCCATCGCCATCCCCGAAGCTCTCGTCCTCGTCGTCGTCATGGGCCTCGTCCTCAAAATCGTATACGACCGACTCCCGAAGACCGAGGAGGACACCGATTTCTGGGATCTCATGGAAATGCGCGAAGCCGAAATGGCCGAACCCGGGAAAGCCGAAACCGAGAAAGCCGAAAGCGGAAAGGCCGAAGCCGGAAGAGCCGAATCTGGAAAATACGAAAAAGACGAGAAAAATGAGTGACACGGAGTCCGGTCGGGAGTCCCGGTCTTCGAGGGGAGAGCGGATGGGAAGCCGCGGATCGCGGTGCGCTTTCGCCGTCTCGAACGCCTCGTCCCAAAATTTCAGAAAGGAACCGTTTCATGGAAAATCCTGACGCACACCACGAAAAGCGGAAAACACCGAACGTCGGGCTGACGGACATACTCATCGCCGCGGGGGTTGCGATACTCCTCGGGGCGGGCGGGGTTTTCGCTTTAAGTTTCCTCGAACTCGGGCGGGTGAGTTTGATCGCCCTCTCGCAAGTCGCGGTATATGTGGCTGCTCTCGTCGGCATCGTCGCGGCGGTCGGGGTGCGGCGGATCGGACTCGCCTCTCTCGGGTTCGTTTCGACGACGTGGAAGTGGATCCTGATCGGGGTCGGCATCGCGTTCGCAAGCCGGATGCTCGCCTTCATCATCGTCCCGATATACATCCTTATAACGGGCGACTCGTCGAATCCCCAGCAAGGTTTGTTCGAGGATCTCATCGCCGGATCGGCGTTTCAGATCATCCTCTTCGCCCTCGCCATCGGCGTCCTCGCCCCCTTCGCCGAGGAGATGTTCTTCCGGGGAATGGTCTTCGGCTGGCTGAGAAAGTGGGGTTTCTGGCTCTCCGCGATAATAAGCGCGGGTCTTTTCGGAGCCGCCCACGGAATAAACTTCGTCTTCCCGGCCTCCTTCGCACTCGGGCTTTTGAACGCATACGCATACGAGAAAAGCGGTTCCATATGGCCCGCCGTCGTCGCGCACATGACTTTCAACGGGATGTCGCTCGCCGCGCTCCTCGCCCTCTCGCAAATGGACATTCCACTCTCGTAAACGACGGAAAGGAACCGATGTGAAATCCCCGAAATCCCGCACGGAAAAGAAGCCCTCATCCACGTTCTCGAAGGGCGTGAAGTTCGCCGCGCTCCTCGCCGTCGCCGCGCCGTAAAGGACTCCCGTTCCGATGAGCATGAGGACGAACCACGTGATCATGGTGGACGTCTCGTACCACCCGACGACCGTGAGCATGAAGAACATGATCGCGGCGAGCGCGAGGCCGCAGATTTGGGCGATCTTGTATCCGTTCAGTCCATCCATGAGAGCTCCTTTCTGAGACTGGCGGAGAACCGCTTCAAAGAACCCATCGCGACCGGGGACCTCGGGCTGAGCGGGATGAAGCCCCAAAGCGCCCACCGATCGGTGACGAAGTCGCCGACCTCGAGCGTCACGCGCCGCCGTCCGTCGCCGATCTCCTCCCACCCCACCGCGAGGTCCATGAGCTGCGTGCCGAGGAGGTTGACGCCGTTGATCACATAGCCGATGGCCGTGTCCGTCGCCGCATACTCGACGACCTTCGTGTCGAGGAAGCGCGTCCCCGCCTCGGCGGCCCGCCCGCACGCCTCGCGGATGGCCTCCGCGTCGAGGGCCGTGTCCACCGTGAATTCCTGCATTGAGACTTTTTCTTGCGCGCTCATCGTGTCCTTCTCCTTTCTTTCGTTTCGCCGATCACCATGAAGGTATGTCGGGATTCTGGTAGCACAGAGCCACCCGGTCGCCGTCGTCCCATGTACTGTCCGAAGGCGTGAGGATGCGACCGCCCTCGCTCTGGCAGCGGACGTTGATCTCGTCAAGGTTTCCAGGATAAAAGTCGCCTGTGGCGCTCTCGGTGAACACGACTTTGTAGTCGGCGAACGGCGCCGCCTCCGCGCAGTCAATGACCTCGATGCTTCTTGGCGGATAAAACTCCACATTACCCGTGATGCACTCGCCCGGCTGCAACTCCGACAGGTCGAATCCACCGAATGAACAGCCGACCACCCCAACGCCGACCGAAAGCGCGAGAACGCATTTGCCCGCGAGCGTTCGCCAACCTCGTCCGCGGATGCCCATCGCGCGCCTCCTTCCATTGCCTGTCCGCGCCACTCGCCCTTCCTCGGAGACCGAGTTCGGAGAGGTTCCGGCGATTCCGTTTTCCTCCATCTTCTCCTCCTTGTATATTGATTTCGGTCGTTCACAATGCGGCCGACAGGGGCGCGACAGACCGTTCCCTCCTTGGTCCGGGCTTGCCCGAGACCGTATGAAAGCACTCGTCGTCGCGCCCTAGCTTTGGAGGAGCCCGAACGGTTGCCAGAGCCTCTGATCCAGCCACGAACTCGGCGCTGGGCAAGCTCGTATCCGCAAGGCCGGGCCTGATTGAAGATGAGGGAGAAAGCCAATGACGAGTCCCCAACGAGAAATCTATGTAGGCATCGACGTTTCCAAGAGGTCCCTCGATGTGTGTATCCTGCGCGAGGATACTCACCAGGAGGGCGGCGAGTCCTTCGTGGTGAGCAACGACCAGGAGGGCGTCCAGGAGATGCTCTCGCGGCTTGAAGGGGCGAGCGTCGAATTGGCCGTTATGGAGGCCACAGGCCGATACGAGCGCCTCGCCGCCACGATGCTCGCCGCCAGCTCGATCTCCGTGGCCATCGTTAACCCTCGCCAGGCCAGAGACTTCGCCAAAGCGATTGGCCAACTCGCCAAGACCGACAAGATAGATGCCTTCGTCCTCGCCCGATTCGCCAGGGCGGTCGAGCCAAGAACCAGCGTCATCCCCGAGGAGGAAGCCGTCGCTTTGCAAGGCATCCTCGCCAGGAGGCGTCAACTCATCGAGATGCTCGTCTCCGAGAACAACCGTCTGAAGATGGCTTCGAAGCCTCTCGCCAAGCGTATCCGGGCGCATGTCCAATGGCTTGAGAAGGAGATCGAGCGCATCGATGGGGACCTTGACCGCGCCATCGAGGAGAACGCCGCCTTCAAAGCCAACGAGGCTCTCCTCAGGAGCGTCCCTGGAGTCGGGCGAGTCCTCTCTCGAACCCTCCTGGCCGAGTTGCCAGAGCTTGGAACCATCTCCC
>JACDAJ010000013.1 GCA_013695475.1 Rubrobacter sp.
ATGAAGGCGCTGAGATCCATATGAAGACCTCCTTTTGTCCTCGAAGGATTCGAACACCATCGAGAACAAGGGGGTCCTCCTAACTACTCAAGTCCTCAAAAGAAACTTGCACATCGGGTTGAAAAGCTGACAAGCGCGGGTTCCGTGGGGATCATTCCTCACGGAACCCGCTGTCGGCGAGGTGGCTCGCCTCGTGGTTCCGCAGCTTTCTCGATGGGAGGAAAGACCACCAATGGATGAGGAGTATGTACAAATACAGCGTGAGCATGAGGGAGGCGAAGATGGTTTCGTCGTTCATCCAGACGAGGGGCCATTGCGGGGGGATGGTTTGGAGGCCGAGGAGGAGGAGGGCGGGGAGGATGTGTCCGCGGGAGATGAGGAGGAGTATCCCCGGCGCGAGGAGCATCAAATAATTGTGCCATGAGATCGGGGATACGAGGAGCGAGGCGGCGACCATCGCCCAGAAACCGAGCGAGGGGTCGCGTCGAAGCCTCCACGCGGTGAGGGCGGCGAGGGCGGCGCCGATGATGTACGCCGCCGGGATCGTCCACGGGAGGTCGGCGACCATTTCGGCGTACGAGTTCTCGGTGAAGAGGCGGGCCGCCGCCGCCGGGAGCGACGCGTTGTCCCAGTATGGGTTCACCGTCGCGTCGCGGAGGAGGCGCAGCCAGTCGAAAGTCGCCCCGAAGCCGAGGGAGAGCGCGGCGGCGAGGGTCACACTCGCCCCGGTGACGAGTGTGGCGAAGAGCGAATCCCACCTCTTCCTGGAAATTTGCCAGAGCATGATCGGGAGGAGAGAAGGTTTTACGGCTATCGTGATCCCGAGCGCGACCCCGGAGGCAATCGGCTTCCCGCGCCGATCCAAAACCCACGCGGCGACGAGTCCGAGCGCGAGGAAAGCGTATATTTGCCCGAGGACGATACTCGCGAGGAACGGCGACGAGACAATGAGAAGGGCGGTCGAGAGGCTCGCCCACCCGCCCCCGAGCCTCGTTTCGGCGGCCATCCACGCGAGGTATCCGAACATCACGGCGGCCGACAACGCGGCGAAGATCCGGTACGCGAGTATCGGCTCGATCAGCCCGAGCGGGGATATTGCGAGCGTCCAAAGAGGCGGATTGAGATTGTCGAGCCTCGCCCCGGTGTCATACGCCTCGTCGCCCGCCCACACCGCCTCGGCCGACTGCCAAAACGTGTCGAAGTCCGCGTGGGTCCGCATCGAGTCGTCGGCGAGCCTCCCGAGCGTGATGTCCGTGAAAGCCACGCCCATCCCGAACGAAAGCCCGAAAACCGCGAGGACGACCGCGCCGAAAAGCCATCGAAACACCTTCCGACGCCCGAGCTTCGGGGGATCTCCCTTCGTGTCCGATTCTCGTTCCATGACCCGCCATCATACGCTTTTTCAGGAGGCTTCAGAAAAAACGACTCGAAGCCGAACTATGCTCCGAGAACGCGCCGCACGCATGATCCGGACACGGCTCCGAAAACTATCCGGCGAAGTCGAGAGCCGCCGTGACTTTGCCGCCCCCGCGACTCCGCTCACGAAATCCGAGGCTCTCATAAAGCGTCCGGGCGACGGCGTTCTCGCTTTGAAAGCTCACGAGAACTTCCGAACATCCCCGAACATCCCCGAACATCGAACAACTCCGAAAGAACCGCCTCCATCGCCGCCCGTCCATACCCCCGCCGTTGAAAACCCCGATCCACCATGAGTCGATAAATTTTCCACGATCCGCTCTCCGCATCCCGCCCGTAAAGAACGAACCCGACCATCCGACCATCGGCATAAACCGCCCGCGCTTCCGCCTCGTCATAGAACTGAGCCTCGGCGATGGAATAAAGATTCGAGGGGAGAAAACCTTTTTCAGGAATCGCCGCCCGAAAGAGCGGCGCATTCCTTCCAATTTTCGGCGGTGAGAGGATGGAAGGAGATGGTTTCGCGTTCACCGCGAGGCTTCAAAGCGGATCCGGCCGACAAGCTGAAATGCTGGAAAGCGGAGCGTGCTGACAAACCCGATGTGCAAGTTTCAGTGGATGAGGAGTTCCGAGAGGCGCAGCGAGCGGAGGCCGAGTGCCCGGCGCATGAAGACCGCGATCGTGTGGCTGAGGATCTTTCTTATGGACCGGGAAGCCGGGCGCCAAGTATCCCTCGCCCACACCTTCTTC
>JACDAJ010000098.1 GCA_013695475.1 Rubrobacter sp.
GTGGGTTGCCATCGCATGTCGAGGTCGAGGCGTATATAAGCGGATTGGATGAGGTCAGCTACGCGAAGTGTGAGGACGTGAAATCCATCTCGGTCGAGCGGCTGGAAAGACGCTTCGGCGCCGTTCCTCCGGAGGTTCTCGCCCGCATCCGGCAGATTCTTCGTTATCTCTTCGAACTATAGAGCGGTTTTCATATTGAGTGATCCCGAGGCGTTTTGTAGTCGCAATGCCCGAAATAGCCTCGGGCGTCCTCGCCCGTGACCGCCCGAATCGCCTGTGTGGCCGCCTCGAAGAGAGCTTGGAGGGTTCTCGCTTTCGCTCTTCTCATGAGGTTCTTCACCTTGGGGAAGGCCTGCTCGACGGGGTTGAAGTCCGGCGAGTAGGGAGGGGGCAGCCATAGCTCGCACCCCTTCTCCTCGATGAGCTCCCTGACCCACCCGCTCGTGTGCACGGAGAGGTTGTCCATGACCACGATCCGCCCGGACACGAGGCCCGGAGCGAGGACCTCCCTCATGTAGACGCCGAAGGAGACGGTGTCCGACGAACCCTCTATGCCCATCGAAGGCCCCATACCCTCCAACGTCATGGACGAGACCAGGGTGGCGTTCCTGTCCCAGTTCCTCGGGGCTTCTCCATTCGCCCTCCCGCCTTTGGGCGCCCTGGCGTAGCGCGGGGTGAAGGTCGTGTTCGTCGAGGACTCGTCCACGAAGAGCAGGCGTTTGGGATCCACGCCCCTCATCCGCTCCCGAAAATCTCTTCTTTTCGCCTCGTCCCGCTCGGCGGCCGCCAACGTCTTTTTTTATATGTCCATCCGAGCTTTTGCCGTATGGCCCGGCTCATCGCCGAGACGGACACGCGAACGCCCGTCTTCTCTCCCCGCGTCTCGCAGTGGCTCTGGAGGGTGGCGTCGTCGTTCTCTTCGAGCTGGCTCCACAACATTCGCTTCTCCTCGACCGTGGCGAGGATGCGGCGCTTCCTGCCCGTGGAGAACCTCGGCGAGAGGTCTTCGCCCGCCCTCCTTCTCCTCAGCCATCGTTTGAGCGTCGTGAGCGAGATGGAGAAGGCCCCGACGACATCCCTCCTGGGAACGCCCCGCTCGACCGCCTCGACCGCCCTCGCCCTGAGATCCTTCGAGTAAATACCCATGCGCGACATCCTCGCACATGGGCCACTTTATTTGCAAGCTGCTCTAGGCTACTTGCTAATACCATCGTAATGCCCAAAACGGGCGAAAGTAGCGCGTGCGTATTCCACTCACCGGCGACGGAGAATGAAGACCGCCGCCCCGAACGCCGCCGCGACCACCACGACCCCCGGAAGCACCCTGAAACCGCTCGTCGTGGGAAGCGCTTCCATCCCGGATCCCGAGCCTTCGCCTTCGGACGCAGCTCCCCCCGAACCGTCGTCTCCGACATCGAGGAGAGCCGACATGATGACCGTTCGGATGCGTGAGACACCGCCTTCGGAGCCGGATGCTCCGGGGTCGAAGTCTCCGGCTCCGAACTCGGGCGAGCCGAACCCGGACGAGCCGAACTCGGAGCCTCCCACGGGCGAGCCGGGAGCCGTCGGCGGGGGATCATACTGTGAACTGAACGGTGTTTCGGCATCCCCATCGGGAGCCTCTCCCCCGGCGCCTTCGGAACTTGGCCCGCCCGCGCCACTCTCGCCCGTGCCGTCCGCGTCTTCGGATTGAGCGTCTTCCTCGTCCTCATCGGCGGAGGCCTCGTCTTCCGTTTCGTCTCCGGCCTCGTCTTCCGTTTCGTCTTCGATTCCCTCGCCGTCCGGCGGGGTGGCGGGGTTTCGGGGGCTTTCCGAGGTGGGTGCGTCGGCGGTATCCACGGTCGAGGGTTCGTACCAAAGCTGGTAGAGGAGCCAGCCGTTGGCAGCGAAAATCACCGCCATGAGAGCGACGATCACCTTCCGTGTATATAGTTGCTCCAACATCTCGAACACCGCCAATGAAACAATGAAGCGCCGACCAAAACAATTCCCTGCCCGCGTCCGGATCGAAGCCGAAAGCCGCCGAAAGCCGTCTCGCGCACGATTCCTTATGCTGAGCCTATACTATTCTGAGTTTAGAAGACAATGGAATGAGGCGAACAAGGCGCCTCCACACGAAATTCGGCACGGCTTAGCATTGCGGCTAATACCACGTTCCGCCGCCGTATGGCACATTACATCCTTTCCGGGGGCGGATACGTAGTAATCTGAAAAGCCCATTCGAACCCGAGACACGGAGTCAGGAGACTGAATTGCGTCCGCAAACGTCACCGAAATGGAGGTTTCTCGCCCCCCTCCTCGCACTCACCCTCGTACTTGCCGCCGCATGCGGAGGCACAGACTCTTCCCAGGAACCCGCCGGAGAAGAGATGGACAGCGAGGAATCGTCCATGATGGAGGACACCGCAATGGAGTCGTCCATGATGGAAGAAACGACCATGGATCTCTCGCAGCTCGCGGTCGGCCCCGAGGAGGAGGCGAACATGTCCCCCGCCGAGGGCATCGAGAAGGCCGAATCCCAGCCGCTCCCCGAAGACCCGCCCGAGGGCGTCGAGGTTTTCGACGCGACGACGAACGAGCTCGTTGACAATCCCTCGTACGACCGAAGCCCGGCCACGAACGGCGACCACGACCCGTTCTGGTGGAACTGCGGCTACTACGACGAGCCGATTGACGAGGCGAAAGCCGTCCACAGCCTCGACCACGGCGTCGTCTGGATCACATACTCCCCCGACCTCCCCGCCGAGGATGTCGAAACCCTCCGCGAATACGGTGCCGAGGAATACGTCATAGTCAGCCCGTACCCCGAGCAAAACGCCCCCGTCACGGCGACTTCGTGGCGCATACAGCTCGAGCTCGACGAGGCCGACGACCCGCGCCTCCGGCAGTTCGTGGACGATTTCCGGGTCAGTGAGATCGCCCCCCTCGCGGGCAACGGATGCACCAAAGGCTCCGGGGAACCCGCCTTCTCCGGCTGACAATCTCCGGGGAGGGGGTTCACAAAGGTACACCCTCCCTGATATGCTTCGAGTTTGTAAAATCCGTTCGGTCGCCGCTCGGTCTGAAAACAGGCGGCCATCGGATCATATGGGGCGTCAACGAAAAACGAGCGAAGGAGGGGGTTCCTTGCCCGAAACACCATACATAGAATTGAAGTCCTCGACTCTGACAAAGCGCGTCGCCTTGACTGCGGCGGCCATATCGGTCTCGCTGTGCTTCGCGGCGAACTCGAACGCCGCGTCCGCGCAGGAAAACGCGGACGTTCCCGAGTACACAGTCATAAACGCTTTCCAGGCGTCCGGCGTGAACGAGGTTCGGGTAACCACCGAAGAGGCACGCGAGGCCGAGATGCGCCTCATCGCCGACGAACTCCGCGACGAAGGAAACGTCCCCGAGGACGGCACGCTCCTCGTCGAATACTATGACTCCGCCGACACCGCCGAGAACACCGGATTCGCCCTCGTCTTCGACAACGAAGACGCCGTCCTCGACACCGGGACCACCGAGCAATTCGGCGAAGTCTACGACCGCGAAGACGCCGAGCGCATCATCGAAGAAGAGGGCGCGATGCGCGTCGTAAGCAACGAAGAATTCGCCGAAGAGAACGCCTCGATCTGGGATCGGATCAAAGGCTTCTTCGCCTGAAAGCGAATGGCAATTAGCGAATAGCCGCCAGCGAAAAGCTGGCGGCGTGGCTTTCCATGGGGTCGCGAGTCGAAAAGCGCATCGCCGTTCGCAAACGGCCACCGAGGCGGACTCACCGAACCTTATCTGGGCGACGCAAAGTCCGGTCGAAGAAACCGTCGCTCGCCAAGCAACCTGTGATTCCACGCCACCGGAAAGCGACGCGAGGCTCCCCGTCCGCGCGGCTCCGTCCCACCGGAGGAGATCCGGCGGCGGCTCGCCGCGTCTCTTCTGTGGAGCTTTCCATGACCGGGCGGGTATGTCGCGGGAACGCGGCTGTGATTTTTGCGCGGAAGTCGGAAAAGCGAGCGATGGAACTCCTCGAAGCCGACCTCCCGACCTCGGACACATCGCCCCATCGCTTCGAAACGAACTCCGTCGCGACGGGGTGATGGCGAGCCGGGCGAAGCGCAATTCAAAGAAACACGCCTCTCGGAAAAGCGAGCGACGAAGCCCCTGTTCACACGAAATCCGGATGAATGGTTTCGGGGTAAAGCCCGAATGCGGAGCGTCCACTCCGAAGTCTCGGATCGCGGCGTGTGAGAGTTCGCCGGGCGGGGATACGCCGGCGGGGGAGCGAGCCGGAGCCTTCCCGAAGCAAAGCGACCCCGCTCCGGGAGGGGAGAGTCGCCGACCGACGAGGAATACGACCTTCGGGAAGTGATTGTCCGGATTCCGTATGAAAGCCGCGATCCACAAACGTAGATAGTCGCCGAAAAGCTGGCGGCGAGCGATTTCCGCGCCGGAAATCGCGTTTCACCTCAAAACGTGCGACACCGCCGCTTTCATGATCCGGGCGGCTCGTTTCCGGCTCCTCGGGGCGAGGAGAAGCGCGAGAGCCGCCCCGATGAGAAGCACGCCGGGAACGAGGAACGGAGTGGAGAATCCGAAGGACGCCGCGAGAAGCCCCCCGCCGAGCGGCCCGACCCCGAATGCCACCGAAGTGACCGAAGCCGCGACCCCGAACGCGACACCGTGCCTCTCCGTCGCCACCGCCTCCCGGATGGCGAGGTTGACGACCGGGATGACCACTCCCACGAAGAGGCTCGCGACGACGCGGAGAACCCACAACTCCGCCACGCTGTCCGAGGCGGCTTGCGGAAGGAACGCCAAACCGGAGAAAAGAAGCGCGAAGAAGACCACCGGACGAGGCTCGAACTTCGCGGCGAGCCTCCCGCCCGCCATCGCCCCGACCGCCGCCGCCAAAGCGCCCGCACCGAGTATTTGCCCGGCGAGGCTCGCGACCCGCACCGGCTCCTCCATGAGCGTCGTGATGAACCCCGGAAGCACGGGCGCGACGCCCGTGATCGAGGCATGCGCCACAAACAGCGCGAGAAGCACCGGAACAAGCCCGAGCCACGGTATCGGAGCCGCTCCGGGAGACTCCGCCCCTCCCTCGTCCTCGACCCTCTCCGGCTTCGCATCGCCGACGGCGAGGAGGACGAGTACCCCGGATAACGCGAGAAGCCCCGCCGTCACGGCGAACGAGGCCCGTATCCCTACGAGATCCGCGAAAACCCCGCCCACGAACGGCCCCGCCGCCGCCGCGACGAAGATGACGGTTTGCAAAGTCCCGAGGCGGTTCCCTTCCCTCCCGGCGGGCGCGGTCTCCGATGCGAGCAAAGTCGCCGCCGCGACGGTTCCGGTGAGGCATCCTTGCAAAAGCCGGAGCCAGAGAAGATGCCACGGACTCGTCGCAAGACCCATGAGTCCGACGACTATGGAACCCGCGATCGTCGCCCGAAGAAGCATGGATTTCGGCCCATACTTATCCGCGAGCCTCCCCCACAAAGGCGCGGTGAGCGCCATCGTGACCGCCGTCGCCGCATTCAAAAGCCCCGCCCACGCCGCCGCATTCCCCGCGCTTTCGACCCCGAGTTGCTCGACATAAAGCGGCATGAATGGCATCACGAACATGAACCCCGTCGCCGCCGCAAGCTGCGAAATGAGAAGCGCCGCGAAGGCGAATTTCCCTTTCGAGTCGAAGCGCATCATACGTGCCTCCGACCCGGCTCGGCGTATGCGTCTTTAGTGGATGATGAAAGTGGAATTATCCGATTCTTCGGCGTTTCCCCGGAATACTCACCGCACTCCGGATATTCGTCCCCCTCGTATTCCCCGTCGGAGGACGGCTTTTCTGTCTTCTCTGGCGTGGCTTCTCCTCGTTTCGGCTGTCTATTCGATCTTAACAAACCTTCCGCAAGCGTCCACTCAAACTATGACAATTTTCACATGAGCGGCGATGCCATGCACACGCTTCGCTCGTCGGCTTGTCGGCCAGAATTCGGGCGAGGAACTTTCGCTCGTCACGGCTCCGCGACATTACGGGCGACATTCCGGGAGGAATTCCGGCGGAGCCTCTCCGGCGAAGCCTCTCCTCCTTCACGGTGAAACTTCCGCCGGACGGGGGTTCGTCGCGGGAAAGCGGTGTCCTTCCGGCATCGGCACCGGCCAGAAAACGCGCCGTGAGCGGGTGGGTTCATCTTCGGAGCCTCTCCCTAAAAAGCTGACAGGCGCGAAGCAAAGCGGAGTGCGGAACGCGCCCCGCTTCACGCGCCCCGCTTCACAATAACGCCCACGCGGCGGTCGCCACTCCGAGCGCGCCAGTGACGAAGACGAAAAGGAGGGTGAGTTTTCGGAAGAAGGTTTCGGAGACGCGTTTGAGGATGCTCGTGCCGAGCGTTTTTCCGAGGATGGCCGCCGGGACGAGGATGAGCGAGACGGGGATGTCGCCCGACTCGACGAGGCCGCGGACGGCGAGGACGACGAGGCCGAAGACGCTCATGAACAGGAAATAAAGCGAGCTTGTGGCTCGGAAGGCATGTTTCGCGTAGTCGCGGGAGGCGAGGAGAAGGACGATGGGCGGCGCGGCGAGTCCCGTCGAGGTCGAGAGGGCGCCGCTCGTCCATCCGGCGACGACCGTTCCCCACCGCGTCTTCGCGCCGGGGAGGCGTATCTCACGGAGAAGAAGCCCCGCCGAGAAGACGACGAAAACTCCGACGAAGAGCCGGATGTATACGGGGTCAACGACCCGCAAAATCTCCGCGCCCATAACGACCCCTATGAAGGACGGGATTATGAGGGCGGCGACGATTCTCCGGTCGGCGTCGCGGAAGGAGTCGCGCACGACGTCGGCGCATATCACGATGGACATGACGACGGACAAAAATACGACGGTGCGAGGCTCGTATACGAAGAGGAGGATCGGGACGCTTATAAGCGCGAGTCCGAAGCCCGTCAGCCCGGAAATAGTCCCGGCGGCGAACGCCGCGAAAAGCGCGACGACTATTTCCCATCCCATTAAAAAGAGCCTCCCACGCGAAAACCTCCGCCCGAATCACTCCGGGCGGAGGTTCTCAAATCATCCGTCTTTTGGCGGTTTTTAACGAAGGACGCCCGCGTAAAGACGCTCCCACGCCTCCATCTCCGGGGTGAAGTACCGGACGCGGGTCTTTTTGTATTCGCGGGTGGAATAAAGGGATTCGCGCTCGGGGATGCCGCTCTCCTCTGACATCGCGTCGAGGACGGCCTCGCATTCCTCGACCGAGCGACCATGTACCATCGAGAATATAGAGTACGGCCAGTCTTCGTAAGTCGGGCGCTCATAACAATGCGAGACGGCTTGATATTGCGCGAACATGTTTCCGACTTCCTCGGTGCGGTCTTCGGGAACCTTCCACACGCCCATCGCGTTCGCCCGGAACCCCGCCTTCCGGTGGTGCAAAACGGCGGAGAAGCGGCGCATGATCTTGCGCCGCCCGAGGTCTTCGGCGCGGGCGATGAGTTCGTCGTATTCCATCCCGATCTCACGCCCCCAAAGATCGAAGGGCCGCGGAGTCAATGGGATGTCTTCTTGCAAAGCGCGGATCGCCGCCTTGTCCTCTTCGGAGACGTTCCGATCCGCTCCGGCGCGGTCGTTCTCGCCGTATGCGGGGGCTTCTTTTTTCGCCGTCGCGCCTTTGTTCATGTCGAGGGTGACGCCTATTTTGAAGAGTTTGAGCGTCGGGAGGATGCGCGTTTTCTCGGCGTGGCTTATGTGGTGGAGAACGTCCACCGTGCCTTCGAGGCCGAGGCGGGAATCGGGCGGGGCGGCGACGGTGTACCAAAGATTGAAGGCGTTGTCGCGCTCGTAATTGTGGGAGACGCCGGGGTGGGAATTGACGGCTTTCGCGCCCGCGTTGAGTTTATCTTTCGGGATCGTGGCGGCGACGAGGCTCGATTCATAGCCGAGGACGCGGGTATCGAAAATGGCGGATATTTGGCGGATCATCTTTCCCTTTTTCAACGCCTCGATGCGTCGGATGACCTCGTTCCCGGTGAGGCCGAGTTCACGCCCGAGGGCTGTGAAAGGCTCTCGTTCGAGGGGGAAGCCGCGTTGAATGAGATTCAAAATGTCCTTGTCGGCGCTGTCCATGATCCGGCTGTCGGAGACTGTGCTTACCACGTTTCACAAGCCCTTCTCGAAGGTTTCAACTACATATAAACCGCGTGTTTCAAATGTTCCCGCACGACCGATTTCGTAAGCCGCTTCCGGTTGTATGCATAGCATAATAACAGGCATGCCCGAAATCCAGTATGAATTTCTTTACCATAAGGAGGCGGGATACAATATCGAACGTCAGTTTCTTTTCTCCATCGCTTTCTGATACTCCGCATACACCGCCTGTATATCCTTCCAAACGAGCCGCTTCGTATTTTGCAAATCCTCGCCGTGCTGCCGCAAAACATACGCCGGATGGAACGTCGCCATCGTCTTCGCCCCATATATGTCGTGCCACTCGCCGCGATCTTTCGTGATGCGGAAGTTCTTGTCAATGATGCTTTTCGAGGCCGGGCCTCCGAGGCACAAAATTATCTCCGGCTTTATGGCTTCGAGCTGCCCTTGCAAATACGGGTCGCACGCGTTCGCTTCGGCGGCTGTCGGGGGGCGGTTCTTCATCCGGCCTCCTTCGCGGTTCGCGGCGCGGCATTTCACGACGTTCGTTATATAGACCATGTCCCGGTCGAGATCCACGGCCGCGAGGATGTCGTCGAGCAATTTCCCGGCCCGCCCGACGAAAGGCAAACCACTCGCGTCCTCGTTCTCGCCCGGCCCCTCGCCGATGAGCATGAGCGGCGAGGTCGGGTCGCCGACCCCGAAAACCGTGTTCGTGCGGTTGAGCGAGAGGTCGCACTTCGTGCATACGGCGACTTGCCGCGAAAGCTCGGCGAGCCGCTCCTCCCGACCCTCCCCACCGTTGTCGGCCGCGTCGAAGAGGCTGTCCATAAAACGTTCTCCCATCGTCCGGTTCGGGCGATTTTACAACGGCGGCAAAGCCTACGAAACCGGAGCCGGGATACTGTTCCCCGCCCCCGGCCTTCGCTTCGAGTAAACCGTCCGGCTGTCTCACCCGGCTCGTCGTCCGCGGCGAAGGCGCATCCGTTTGACCGAGGCATGGCGCATAGCTAAAATGGCGAAAAGCAGGGAAGGGGATGATTCTTCCATAAAGACATAGAAGGAACAATTCGGCGACGCATGGCAAAGAGTGGGTTCCCTTGCCCAAACCGAGAGGAGAATTTTGACGAAGAAGTTGCTTTTGACGTTGGCAATGGCCGCGTTCGTATCGGTCGGAATTGCGTGTGGCGCGCCGCAAGGCTCCGGCGACGGTGGAAACGGTGGCGGTGGAGATGGCGGCGGGGGTGGGGAAGAGGATTTCGTGACCGACCTCCAGCTCGGGACCGGGAGCGTCGGCGGGGTGTACTTCCCGCTCGGGCAGGAAATGGCGACCATCTTCACCGACAACATTGACACGGAAGGCTTCAACGTAAGCTCCGTCGAGACCGGGGCTTCGGTGGACAATCTCGCGGCGATTGCGCGGGGCGAATTGCAGCTTGGCATCGCGCAGAATAATACGGCGCAGGATGCGGTCGCCGGGGAGGGCGAGTTCGAGGGCGCGGCGGTCGAGAACGCCGGGTGGATGGGGCAGCTTTATCCCGAGGCGATCTCCATCATCACGCTCGAATCCACGGGCATCGAGACCATCGAAGACCTCGAAGGGCAAAGGGTCGCCATCGGCCCTCCGGGCGGCGCGACGAGAGCCGCCGCCGAACTCGTCCTCACCGCCGCCGGACTCGAAGAGGGCGACTATGAGGCGTTCGAGGAGGATTTCGGAACCGCGCAGACGCGCCTTCAGGATGGAAACCTCGACGCATCCATCGAAGTCGTCGGAGTGCCGTCGGCGAGCATCTCGGAATTGCAAGCCGTCACCGGAGAAGTTCGGCTCGTCCCGCTCGACGATGACGCGATAGCCGAGATCGAGGAAAACAGCGGCTACGGGGAGTATGAAATCTCCGCCGACGCATATGAGTTCCTCGACGAGCCGGTGCCGACGGCCTCGGCCTTCTCCACGCTCTTCGGCTCGACGACGCAGGTCAGCGAGGATCTCGGGTACGAGATCACGCGCACCCTTTATGAAAACGCCGACGACATAACCCTCGCCCAGTCCGAGTTCATCACCGTCGAGGATGCCCTCCTCGGACAGGGGGATCTCCCCCTCCATCCCGGTGCGGAGCGGTACTTCGAGGAAGAGGGAATTTCACAGGAATAAACACGGCGGCTTCCGGGCCGGGGGATCCCCTCCGGCCCGCCTTCTTTGACCGAGGAGACGCGAGATGAGCGAGAGGGTGGACGGCCAGCCGGGGGAAGAACGCCCGGACTCCGGCGAAAACCGCGAAGAGCTTCTCCGAAAATACGACACCGAGAGCGCGTTCCGCACGAACCTCGGATACTGGAAATGGGTCGTGTTCGCCCTCGGCACGGCTCTCACCACTTTTCAGCTTTATACGGCGCTCCGAGGCGGATACGTCTTCCAAATTCAGGGAGCCATCCACGTCGGGGCGGCGATGGGACTCGTTTATCTTCTTTATCCGGCGAAAAAGGAATGGAGCGGCCGTCCCGGAGTGCCGTTTTATGATGTCGTCCTCGCCGCTGCGACGATATGGACGAACTCGTACATCGTCATAAATTACGAGCGGCTCACGAATCAATCGGTCATCTTCGGGTTCTCCGTCCTCGACTATACGGTCGCCGCCCTCGGCATCCTCCTCATACTCGAAGCGACTCGGCGGTGCGTCGGGCTTCCCATCGTCGTCATCGCGTCGTGCGCGCTCGTTTACGGGTGGCTCGGGCCGTATATGCCCATTTTTCCGCACGCCGGATTCTCGCTCGACCGGCTCGCCACGGACACCTTCTTCACGACGAGTTCGATCTTCGGGACTCCGATCCAGGTTTCCGCGACGTTCATCTTCCTTTTCCTCTTCTTCGGGGTGATCCTCGTGAAGACGAACATCGGGCAGTTTTTCAACGACCTCGCCTTCGGGCTGACCGGGGGATATACCGGAGGAACCGCGAAGGCGGCGGTCGTGGCGAGCGGTTTGCAAGGAACCATCTCCGGCTCTTCCGTGGCGAACACCGTCACCTCCGGCTCGTTCACGATACCGATGATGAAGCGGGCGGGTTTCCGGCCTCATTTCGCCGCGGCGGCGGAGGCTTCGGCCTCGACGGGCGGGCAGATAATGCCCCCGATCATGGGCGCGGCGGCGTTCATCATGGCCGAATACACCGGGGTTCCGTACAACGAGATCATCGTCATCGCCATCGTCCCGGCGATCCTTTATTTCACCGGAGTTTTCACCGGGACGCACTTCGTGGCGAAGCGCGACGGCATCGTCGGCGTTCCGAGGAATCAGCTTCCGGCGATTGGCGGGCTTCTCAAAAAGATGGATCTCATGCTCCCGCTCGTCGTGATCATCGGTATGCTTCTCTCCGGTTTCTCGGCTCAAAACTCCGCGCTTTATGGGATCGCCTCGGCGTTGCTCATCAGCTTCATCCGGAGCGAGACCCGGATGTCCCTCCCCGAACTCGGGAGGCTCTTCGAGAACGGCGCGAGAGCCGCGCTTCCGGTCATCGGGGCGTGCGCGACGGCGGGCATCATCGCCGGAACCGTGACGAGGACGGGACTCGGCGGAAAATTGGCGGGGGGCATCCTCGACCTCGCGCTCGGGAACTTCTTCCTCCTCATGTTCTTCACCATGATCGCGTGCCTCGTCCTCGGGATGGGACTCCCGACGACGGCGAATTATGTCGTCACGGCGACCGTCGCCGCGCCCATCCTCCTTCAGTTCGACGTGCCGCTCATCGCGGCTCATTTCTTCGTTTTCTATTTCGGGATCGTGGCCGACATCACACCCCCGGTGTGCCTCGCGGCGTATGCGGGGGCGGGCATCGCCGGAGCGAACCCGATGCGGACGGGGGTGACGGCGGTTTCGCTCGCCATCGCGGCGTTCATCATCCCGTACATCTTCGTCACCGAGCCGGTTTTGGTTTTGGAAGGAGCGACGGTCGCCAATTTCGTCCCGGCTTTCGGGACGGCGGTACTCGGCATGATCGCGATAAGCGGAGCCGTGATGGGGTATTTCATGGGACGGGCGAACTCCATCGAGCGATTAGCTTTGCTCGCGGGCGGGGTCATGCTCGTATACCCGCTCCTCCCCATATCCCTCGCCGGACTCGGACTCGTCATAGCCATCGGCGTCATCCAATATCTCCGAGGGGCGAGCGGCGGAAAGCCCCCGGAGGAGAGCGAAGAGCGAGCTTCCGAGAAGGCCGAGGAGAGTCCGGCTTGAGGGGGTCGCTCCCTTCGGTCGCTCCGGTTTGTGGTTATTGGCAAAAACTAAAACCAATAACCAATAACCACACAGCGAAGCGACCATCACCCGGTTCGGGTCGTTTCGCGGGGGCGTGTCGGCTCGTTTTCTCCGGCTCGTTTTTTGAGGTATATGTTCACGCCGTAAAGGGCGAGGCCGATGGCGATGAGGATTATGGATCTCAGCCACGTCCCGGCTTCTTGTTGCGTGAGGAGGACGAGGCACGTTATGGCTCCGAGTATCGGGAATACGGCGGGGGTTCGGAAGTGCGTGTGGCCGACTTCGTCGCGGCGAAGCACGAGGACGGAGACGTTCACCACGGCGAACACGGCGAGGATGAGAAGGACGGTCGTTCCGGCGAGGTCGCCGAAGTCGCCCGTCAGCGCGAGGACGAGCGCGATGAGGGTGGTGAAAATTATGGCGAAGACGGGGGTGTTCCGGTTCGGGTCGCATCGGCTGAAAATGGACGGGAGTACGCCTTCGCGTCCCATGCCGTACAAAACTCGGGAGGCGATTATGAGGTTTATGAGGGCGGTGTTCGTGATGCCGACGAGGGCGGCGATGGCGAAAAGGCTCGGTGGAATCGGTATCGGCCCGATCTCCACGACTTCGAGGAGCGGCCCGCTCGACCCGGCGAGCCTCTCCGTCGGGACGACCGCCGACGCGAAGAAGCACACCGCGATATATAGCCCGCCCGCCGCGAGAAGCCCCCCGAAGAGCGCCTTCGGATACACCCGGCTCGCGTCGCGGGTCTCCTCGGCGACGTTCGCCGAATCCTCGAACCCGATGAGCGCGTAAAAAGCAAGGACCGCCCCGCCGAGAAGCGCGATCCCGAGCGCATCGCCCTCCGGAACCTCGAACGAAAGCGGCCTCGAAAAGTCCGCCTGCCCGACGAAAAACGCCGCGACGCCGACGATCAAAATGATGACGAGTCCGATGAGTGAGATCACGGTGAGGACGGCGTTCAATTGCGCCGAACCCGTGATGCCGAAGTAATTAATCGTCGCGAGTATGAGGATGAAGACGATGGCGACGAGGATCTCGGGCAAAACGATGAAGGTTTGCAAATACTCGCCGCCGAAGGTGCGGGAGATGCCGCTCGCCGACGAAAGCCCGCTGCACATCACGGTGAACGCGACGATGAACGAGAAGAGCGGTATTTTGTACGCCCGATTCACGAAAAGAGCCGCGCCCCCCGCCCCCGGATATTTCGACACAAGCTCCGAATACGAGAAAGCCGTGAAAATCGCTACCACGAACGCGATCAAAAACGGGAGCCATATGCCGCCTCCGACCACTCCGGCGACCTCGCCCGGCGCGACGTATATCCCGGCTCCGACGATATTCCCGACCACGAACGCGAGAAGGAGCGGAGTCCCGAGCGTCCGCCTCAGACCGCCCGAAAATTCGTCCTCCCCCGATGCGCCACCGCTTCTCCCCGTTCCCGCGTCAGCCATGAACTCCTCCTCCGCACAAGTCAATTTTGCGTTTCGTGAGAAATATAACGAACTTTCGGAGTCGTGGTCAAGCGAGGGCTTTGTTTTGGCTCGGCTTGACATAATCCTTTTCCGGCGCAAAGATTTGGCGATGAGTATTATCGAGTTTCAGGGTGTGAGTAAGTTTTTCGGGGATTTCCAGGTTCTCACGGACATCGAGTTCTCCGTGGAGGAGGGGGAGGTCGTCGTTGTGATCGGGCCGAGTGGCTCCGGGAAATCCACGCTTCTCCGGTGCATAAACGCGCTCGAAGAAGTGTCGTCCGGTCGGCTCATCGTGGACGGTATTCACGTGCACGATAAAAAGACGAACCTCAATATTTTGCGGTCGGAGATCGGGTTCGTTTTCCAGCAATTCAACCTTTACCCGCACATGACCGTGGCTCAAAATATAAAGCTCTCTCCGAGGAAAGTTAAAAAGGTCTCGGAGGCGGAGATCGGCGAGCGAACCGGGAGGCTCCTCGAACGGGTCGGCATTCCCGAGCAGGCGAACAAATATCCGGAGAGTCTTTCGGGCGGTCAGCAACAAAGGGTGGCGATAGCGAGGGGCCTCGCCATGGAGCCGAGGATCATGCTTTTCGACGAGCCGACGAGCGCGCTCGACCCGGAGATGATCGGCGAGGTCCTCGATGTCATGGCCGACCTCGCGAAAGGTGGCATGACGATGGTCGTCGTGACGCATGAGATGGGCTTTGCGAGGCGCGTCGCCGACCGGGTGGTTTTCATGGATGAGGGGCGCATCGTGGAGGTCGGGCCGCCGGAGCATTTCTTCGAGAGTCCGGAGAACGAGAGGACGAAGCGTTTCCTCGACCGGATACTTTGAGTTCCGCGCTCGCGGTCAGTGGGGATCCGTCCGCCGCACTCGGACTCCGCGTTCCGTGACGACGATGAAGTGGCTCATATGGCCTTCATAGTGGACAAGTATGTGTTCGAGCCATGCGGTTTTGGTCGGAAGTTCTTCGTCTCCGAGGCGAAATAAGATGACTCCGGCATGGTCGAGCCTTTGCCGGAAGATGAGTTCGCCGAAATCCCTGTCGTTGGTTATGAGGATGCGCTCCTCATCGCGGGCGATGGAAAGCACTTCGTGGTCTTTGAGCGCGTGCGGATGGTCGTGCGCGATGGCGGTGACATCGTGTCCCATCATTTCGAGAATGGCGGCTAGCGGGAAATCCGCGCTCTCGTCGAGGAGAAATTTCACAGTCTATCGCGCGTCGGTCATGCCGAGGATGGGAACACTTCTTCGCCCTCCACAAGCGCGTGGGCGTACGCGAGGCACGCTTTCACGTCCTCGCGGGTGAGGCGTGGATAAGATCGTAAAAGGGTTTCCGGGTCGAGGTCGTTTGCGAGGCGCTTGAGAACCAACTCGACGGGGATGCGGGTGCCTCGGATCACGGGCTTTCCCACCATGATCTCCGGGCTGACGACGATGCGATCTCGGAGTTCCGTGTCTTCTTTCGCCATATGCCACCTCCTCGAAGAGAGCATTATCGCATGGCTCGGGAAGCGGAGAGCGAATCGTGGAGGTCGGGCCGCCGGAGCATTTCTTCGAGAGTCTGGAGAACGAGCGGACGAGGCGGTTTCTCGACCGGATACTTTGACCGCTTGACCGGACGGGGAACTTTGAATAATATTGGCGGCTGCGAAAGTGCATTGTGTGGCTTTTGCGGTTCATGATCGCACTCGCATAAATCACAGGCGGGGGAGTTTTACGAGAGGGAGGTATGGGATGGGGAGCATGTACGTGAGACGGTCTTTTCTGGCGGCAGCCATCTTCGCGCTCGCGGCTTTCACAGCGGCGTGCGGCGGCGGCGGGGAAGAAGGTGCGGGGGGCGAGGAGACGACCGGGGCGACGGTCGGGGGTTCGGGCGAGACTCTGACTGTGGCTTCGGATGTCGCGTATCGTCCGTTCGAGTTCGTTCAGGACGGGGAGCCGGTCGGGTTCGATGTGGATCTCATAAGCGAGATCGGGGAGCGTGCCGGGTATGAGATAAACCTCCAAAACGTTGTTTTCGACGGGGTGATCGAAGGCGTCGGAAACGGCCTTTACGACGCTGGCATCTCGGCGATGACGATCACCCCCGAGCGCGAGCAAAGCCTCGCGTTCTCGGAGCCGTATTTCAACGCCGACCAGTCGCTTCTCGTGGCGAGCGGCTCGGACATCCAGACGATCGACGATATCGCGGAGGGAACCCTCATCGGGGCGCAGCGAGGCACGACCGGGGAAGCCCTCTCGAACGAGACCGCCGAGGAGGTCGGCGCGGAAGTCCGCTCATACAATACGGTGGAGGACGCTTTCAGCGCATTGGAGAACGGGCAGGTTGACACGGTCATAAACGACTTCCCGGTCTCCGCAGACCGCGTGCAGCAAACTGGGGACACCCTCGAAATCGTGGACACGATCGAGACGGGCGAGCAATATGGCATCGCGTTCCCGCAGGAAAGCGAACTCATCGGGCCGTTCAACGAGGCTCTCCAGGAAATGAAGGACGATGGCACGTACGCGGAGATATACGAGGAATGGTTCGGGCAGGAACCCGAGAGCATCCCGTAAAAACAAAATGGTTCGCGGGGGATGGCGCCCACCATCCCCGACCTTTTCGTTTCTGAAACCGGAGGAAGACGATGCCGTTCACGTGGCCGCCGTTCGAGTTCAACCCGGGAGACTTCTCCCTGCAAAATATTCAGGAGAGATACCTCGATTTCGGGATAGTCATCGAGCGGTTCGACACCATCATCGAGGCCGTCCTCGTGACGATCCTCCTCGCGCTCCTCGCCGAACTCCTCGGGATAGTCATCGGCCTCTTCGTCGCCCTCGTCCGGCTGAGCAGCTTCCGAGTCTTCAGCTTCCTCGCGCAAGCGTACGTGGACGTGTTCCGGGGAACCCCGCTCCTCGTGCAACTCATCATCATATATTTCACGACCCCGCTCATCGGCCTCACCTTCCGGAGCCTCTTCTTCGCCGGACTCGTCGCCCTCACTTTGAACGCCGGGGCATACGTCGCCGAAATTTTCCGCGGCGGCATCCAATCCATAGACAAAGGACAAATGGAGGCCGGGCGGGCGTCGGGGCTTTCGTACGCGCAGACTATGCGCCACATCATTGTCCCGCAGGCTTTCCGTCGGGTGATACCGCCGCTCACCAATGAGTTCGTCATGCTCATAAAAGACACTTCGATCGTGAGCGTCATCGGCCTCGTCGAGCTTTTGAAAGCCACGCAGGATATGCGGAACGAGACATTCAACGGGACGCCGCTCATCGCCGCCGCGCTGATTTATCTGGCGATATGCATCCCGCTCATATACCTCGCGAACAACCTCGAGCGCCGCCTGAACCGCCGGACGGCGTAAAATAGGCTCGCTTCGCTCGCGCATGTCAGCATTTCAGCCGGTCAGCTTGTCAGCGAAAGACAAAAGCTGACCGGCTGACAGCGACCGAGGGGAGCGTGCTGAAATGCCGACGAGCCGCCGAAGGCGGCGTGCGCGGTTTGCGGGGGCGAACCGCTTCACCCGTCTATCGGGCCGCCACGCGGACGTTCATCGTCGTCCTCGATCTCGACGACCGCGGTTCCGAGCGAGCCTCCCTGACTCTGGATGAACTTCCTCTCCGACATATACGCCTGCGCCATCATCGCAAGCTCCATCTTCTCCTTTTCGACGGGAAGGGTTCCGGCTTCTTCTTGTTTGGCGAGTTCCGTGCCGCCCTCGCCGAGGGAGTTCTCGAGTTCCTTGATCCGGCGCCGCATTTTCAGGCGGCCGCCGGGGGTGAGGCGGAGATAGACTTGCTCGTTCGGGCCTTCGACCGGATTCACCCAGGCGGCCCGCATCCAACTTTGGAGGATCCCATTCCGAATATCGTCCTTGTTTTGAAGCTCCACTCCGACCTCCCGTTCATTCGACGAAACGTTCCAAAGAATGCCTATCATAACCCGGCTCGCGGACGAGTTTCGACGAACCGCTCCGGGTCGGGGCTTCATAAGAAATTCCTGGAGTTTTCATAAGACCCGAAACCTGACTCCATACGCGACGTATGAGGAAATGTGTCTGGCAAATTGAAAGACTGGGAAGACCTCGAAAGCTCTTTGCCCGGAGCCTTCTCCGCCCGCGCGAAGGGCTTTCTCGGCTCCGAGTTCCCGCTCTCCGGCCCGGACGGCGACGAATTCGGAGTCCTTCGCCTCGAAGGCTCCGGCGCCTCCTTCGAGGCGGGCGGAACGGAGGGCCGGATCGAGTCATCCGCATCGAAGCATCGGATGTTCATCGGCGGCGAAGAAGTTTTGACCGCCGGGCGCGACGGACGTGGTGGCTCCGGAATGAGCATCGAGTCCGGAGGAGACTCGCTCGAAGCGGTCGTGTCGCCCGTTCGGAACTCGGCTTCGGCCCGCTCCGGAGAGGGCCGGGAACTCGTCCGCGTATCTGGCGGGGTGTCGAACCGGAGGTACGAAGTCTCCTTCGAGGGAGGGGGTTTGGCCGTCGCGGTCTTCCTTCTTTATCACGTCGTTTCAGTCAGGCGCCGGGCATTCAGGGCGGGGACGGCCGCAGGCAAGGTAAAATAGAGGGATCGAAAAAGGAGGCAGCATGGAGCGAGAACCGAATTACGGAAGGCACCATGAACCCGGAGACGGAATGGACTCCGAGACGCGGGGGATGAGCCACGGCGCGGCGACCATGAGCGAGAACGACGAGAGGACGTGGTCCATGCTCTCGCATCTCAGCGTGCTCCTCGCCTTTGTCGGGCTCATGCCGCTCGGGTCGCTCATAATCTGGCTGATATACAAGGATCGCTCCCCGAGGGTCGGGTTCCACGCTTTGCAGGCATTGTGGTATCAGGTCGCGTGGGTCGTGATCATCATCGCGTACAGTCTCCTGAGCGTCGTGATGATGGTCGTCTTGATCGGCTTCGTCATGATTTTCCTCGTCCCGGTCCTCGCGCTCATCCCGATAATCCACGGCTGCTACGCCGCATATAAAGTCAACCAGGGCGTCGACTACCGATACCCGTTCATCGCCGACAAACTCGACGGCGGACAACGGATGGTCTGAAGAACCAAACGCCCCGAAAAGAAGAAGCCCCTCCGGGATATTTTCCTCGGAGGGGCTTCTTCTTTTATTTATGCCGGGTTTACGGTGCGAGGGGCGGCGCGACGATAGGCGGCGCGAGGGGCGGCGCGACTGCGGGTGCGGCGTTCACGGGGGCGCGGGAGGCTGCGGTTTGCGCCTGTATTTGTGGCTGGACGTTGTCTTGCGGGGTGGCGAAGACGGTGATGGCCGAGCCTCTCGGAGCCATCGTGCCGACCGCCGGGTCGGTTCCCCACGCGACTCCCCGGTTCGCGTAGCCTTCCTGGTAGGCGTACACGATCCTCGCGTCGAAGCCGCGATTCTGGAGTATTTCCACGGCGGAATAGTCGAAGTACGTCCTCACCTCCGGCACCATTTGCATGACGGCGTCGGTTTCTTCCCTCTCCGCCGTCTGGACGTTCTCGGCATTCTCGGCGGCGTCGTTCTCGGCGGCTTCGTTGCTTTCGGGCTCCGGCGCCTCGGGCGGCGTATTCTCCACGGGCTCCGCTGGGGTGAGGGCTTGCTCGACTCCGTCCCCCGCCGAACCGAGGTTCACGTATCCGAGACCCGTCGCCCCCACGGCGGTTCCTGCGCCGAGGAGGAGAACGGCGAGCGTCGAGGCGAGCGCGAGCCTGCCCCGGCTCCGGCGGGACTTGTCCGGCTTTTGGTTCCTCGGAATTTCCTGCGTCGCGCCGACGATCTTCGGGAGAGACATGTCTTCGAGGTCGTCGAGCATCGCGGACGCCGTCGGGTACCTGTGTTCGGGCTTCTTTTCGAGAGCCTTCATCACCACCGCCTCCATATGCGGTGTGATCTTCCGGTTCAGCCTCCGGAGAGGAACCGGTGTCTCATGGAGCTGCTGCCGGGCGAGGGCTTTCAAATCCCCCGAGAACGGCGGCCTCCCGGCCAGGCAATGGTAAAGAAGGATGCCGACCGAATAAATGTCGCTTTGCTGCGTCGCCTCGCGGCCCCGGAGTTGCTCCGGCGACATATAGCGCGCGCTGCCGATGATCTCCCCCGGCTCGCCGCCCTCCGAGTCGTCCTCGACGATGCGGGCGATGCCGAAGTCCGCGACCTTCACCGTCCCGCTCGGCGTCATCAAAATATTCGACGGCTTTATGTCGCGGTGGACGATGCCGCGCCGATGCGCGTACGCGAGCGCGCTCAACAATTGCGACGATATCTTCCGGGTCGCCCTCTCGTCGAGGCGGCCGTTCTTCTCCGAAAGAAGCCCCGACATGTCCTTGCCCGTGACGCACTCCGCCACGATGAACGGCACCTCGCCGTCGTGGGAGATGTCGTAAACCTTGACGATATTCTGGTGGTCGAGGGAAGCCATCGCCCGTGCTTCCTGGCGGAAGCGGCGGCGGAAAGAGGGGATTTCGGCGTACCTTCGGTGGAGGGTTTTCAGGGCGACTGTGCGGCCGAGGATGGAGTCTTCGGCTTTATAGACCACGGCCATACCGCCAGAGCCAAGGATGTCTTGAACCCTGTATCGTCCCCCAAGAACCGTTCCCACCGGGGCTTCCAGAACACGCCTACCTTCGGTATTGTTACGCCTCGAATCCAATTATATAACCCTCGCCATTGACTAGATATGTTCCCTCCGAGGGGATCTTCCCGCCCTCAACATGATGCAGACTACCACGTTTGTGTACCATATTTTGTGGTTCCCTCAAACCGGAAAATGTGGGCCAGCTTCGGATATGCTTCGTGCGCTCGATAATACGCGACGAGGGGGAGGACGCAATGTCCGGATCGAAACCAGACTTCGACACATACCTCCGATTCGACGAGATGACGGATGCTCTTCGAAGTTTCGCCGAAAAATATCCCGATCTCTGTGAAATCGTCTCGGTGGGAAAGAGTTATGAAGGCCGCGACATATGGCTCGCGGAGATAACGAACAAAGATACCGGCCCCGCCTCGGAGAAACCAGCTTTCTGGGTGGACGGGAACACCCACGCCGGGGAAGTGACGGGTTCGATGGCGGCCCTGTTTTTGATCCACACCCTCCTCGAAGGACACGGCCCGGACGAACGCATCACCCGCCTCCTCGACGAGCAAACTTTTTATATATTGCCGCGCATCTCCCCGGACGGCGCGGAGAGATACCTCACGACCCCGCACACCCTCCGCGCGACCCTCCGACCATGGCCCGAGCCGGAAGAAGCCCCCGGCCTCCACCCCGACGACATAAACGGCGACGGCCACATCCTTCAAATGCGCGTCCCGGACAAAAACGGGGAATGGAAGGTGTCCGAGAAAGACGCCCGCCTCCTCATCCCTCGCCCGCCGGACGACTTCGGCGGGGAATATTACCGCGTGTACCGGGAGGGGAATTTCAAGGACTACGACGGGTTCGAGCGGAAAATAGCGCGTCCACTCCATAGCCTCGATATGAACCGCCAGTATCCATACGAATGGAAGGGCGAGAGCGAGCAAATGGGGGCGGGGCCGTATCCTCTCTCGGAGCCGGAGTCGCGGGCGCAAATCGAGGCTCTTCTCGCCCGGAAGAACGTCTTCTCCGTCCACACGTACCATACGTTTTGCGGAGCCATCCTCCGCCCCTTCTCGAACCGCGACGACCTCGAGATGCCCGACCACGACCTCGCCGTCTTCAAAAAGCTCGGCGACCGGGGGACGGACATCACCGGATACCCGAACATCTCCGTTTTCCACGATTTCCGATACGACCGGAAGAAGTCCATAACGGGGGTCTTCGACGACTGGGCGTACGACGAGTACGGAGTCTTCGCGTTCACCATCGAATTCTGGTCAATGGCGAAGGCCGCCGGGGTCGAGGTCTCGGACTTCATCGAGTTCATCCGAAATCCGCCCGAAGAGGCGCAGATAAAGATGCTCGAATGGAACGACCGGGAACTCGGCGACGAGGGATTTTCGGAGTGGGAGACGTTCGAGCATCCGCAAATCGGGCGGGTGGAGATCGGGGGCTGGAAAACGAAGTTCACCGCGCAGAATCCACCCCCGCACCTCCTCGAAGCCGAGTGCGAAAAACTGGCGAAGTTCGCCCTCTCCCACGCGAGCGCGGCTCCACTTTTGAAAGCCGAAATGAAAGCCGAAGAACTCGCGGACGGGCTTCGGCGCATCGAAGTCACCGTCGAGAACACCGGATACCTCCCGACGAACATAACGAAGGTCGCCGAGGAAAAGAAGCTCATAAAGCCCGTCGAGGTCGAAGTCCATCTCCCCGAAGGCGCGAGCCTCGTCTCCGGGGAGCGGGAGAGGGACATCGGACATCTCGCCGGACGCTCGTCATTGGAAGGCGGTTCGTGGAAAGACTCGGCGTTCTTCGCCGGGCTTCCCTCGGACTACGCGAGGCGCGTCGAATGGGTCATCCGGGGCGAAGGGGCGGTCGAGGTCGAGGTGAGGAGTGAGAAGGCCGGGACGGTTCGCCTCGCTCCCTTCGGCTTCGATCGCTCCGGTTTTTAGTTGTTGGTTATTGATTATTGGCAAGTACAAAAAACTGATAACCACAAACCAATAACCGGGAGCGAAGCCGCTCCGTCAATCGCCGAGCATGTCGAGTACGGACTCCGCCGCCCCCTCCCCGCTCGCGGCTCCGACGATGCTCGAATCGCCGCCGATGACGACCGCCGAGACCCCGTCGCGCTCCGAGTCCCGATATTTCCTCGTCGTCGAGCCCGTCCAGTCCGGGAGGATGACGACGTGTTCCCTCGGGTCGGCGTCCGGTGGGAGCGCGTTCGCGGCTTCGCGGTATGCGCGGTCGAGCTCCATGTTCGCGGCCACCCAGTAAAATGGCGGCACGAACGAAAGGTCAATGACGCTCGCCACGATCGGGTCGTCGGGTTCGGGGAACTTCTCCCGCATCGCCCGGTTCATCTCGCGGACGGCTTCTTCGTCGCCGCGTCCGTGGAGGATGAGGACGATGGTTCCCCCCGATGTCTTCCGGAGGCTCACCTGATGTCCCGACCCGGCGGCGATGAGGCTGAAAAACGGCGCCCGATCCCCGCGCTTCATACGAAGTCCGCCGACCGGACACCATCGCGAGTCGCTCCATGTCCGGCGAGGTCGTGAGGCGCGTCGCTCGGGTTCCGTCACGCGACGCTTCATGAGAGCGTGCGTTCGCATTCATTTTTCTCGACTTCACGATGCGAAGCGGCGATCTCACCATCTCACGACCTCGCCTTCGTTTTCATCCCCATTCCTCGGCTCCCTTCTTCCGGCGCGGTTCTCGAAGGAGAGAATACCCGACCGGGACGACGATGAGCGTGAGCAAAGTCGAGGTGATGAGGCCGCCGATGACCGGAATCGCCAGACTGCTCGAAACGAGGACGCTCCCTCCGCCCCCGACCCCGAGCGCGAGCGGTATCAACGCGAATATAGTCGCGAGTGCCGTCATAAGGATCGGTCGGAGACGGGCGCGTCCCGCCTCGATGATAGCCTCGTCCAAAGTCTCGCTCGACCGCCCCGCGTTTATGACGAAATCAACGAGGAGGATGGCGTTCGCCACCACGATCCCGATGAGAAGGAGAACGCCGAGGAGCGCGGGAACGCTCAAAGTCGTCCCGGTGACGAGTAGCGCGCCGAACGCCCCGGTCGTGGTGAGTGGGACGGCGAGGAGGATGACGAGCGGAACGAGGAGTGAGCGGAAGAAAACGACGAGGACGAGGTATACGATCGCGAGCGCGATGAGGATCGAGAGTATGAGATCCTGGAAACTCTCCGCGATCTCCTCCGACTCACCGCCGATGACCGCCTCCGTCCCGCCCGGAAGTTCGAGGTCGGAGACGGCGCTTTCCACATCCGCCGAAAGCCCGCTCGTGTCCGTCGCCGTGATGCTCGCCGAGATGGTGACGGCCCGCTCGCCATCCGAGCGACCGATGGCCGACGGGGCGATCCTTTCTTCGACATCGGTGACATCCCCGACCGAAACCCCCGGCCCCGCCGGAAGCTCCCGAACCGCATCCACGGAATCCACCGAACCCTCCGGCGCTCCGACGACGACGGGCGTTCCGTCGAGTTCGAGGACGCTCCCGTTCCCGAGGAGCGTCCCGAGCGAAGCCGAAAGCCCCGACGCCGAAACACCCGCTTCGGCGGCTCGCTCCGGGTTGACGACGACTTCGATCTCCGGACTCTCACCCGTGATGTCGCTTCGCACATTCGAGAGTCCCTCGATGCCCGAAAGCTCATCCACGACGGCTTCGGACGCTCCGCGAAGCTCGTCCTCCGTCCCGCCCGTGATCGAAACTTCGAGACCCCCGGTCGGCGGCCCTTGTGAGAGAACCTCGACTCGGAAACCCTCACCGAAAAGGTCGCGCCCTTCGTCGTCCACGCGGTCGAGGGTATTTTGAACGTCCGCGTCCGAGGCGACGGCGATGAAGGATTGCGCCTCGTTTTCGGGGCGGACGGAGCCGGCCGGGGCGAAACTGTCTTCGCCGCCGACCGAAAGTTGATAGCTTTCCACGCCGGGGTCGTCGAGGAGGAAATCCTCGAATGGCTCGATCTCCCCGGCGGTCTGACTTTGGCTGTTCCCGGAGGTCGTCTCGATTTGCGCGTTGAGAAGCCGCTCCTCGCTCGGCGGAAAAAAGCTCACCGCGAGAAAAGGAATGATCGCGAGTCCTCCCACGAACGCGACGACCGCGAGAATCGCCACGACCGCCCGGTGACGCAAACTCCACCAAAGCATCGGCGTATAAATCCCGACGAGGATCCCGTCCCGAGAGCCGGACGACGCTTCGGAAGGACGATCATCTCCGCCGCGGGATTGCCGGACGAGGAAAGCGACGAGTCCGACGGCGAGGATCGCGGCGAGTGCGGCGGCGGCTCCGACGATAATCCTCGATTCGAGGAGTTCCGAAGGCTCGACAACCCCGAAAAGCACGGCGACCGCCGCGCACGCCACACTCGCGAGAAGAAACGCCGCCCCCCCGACGAGGAGGCGGAAACCATTCCCGAAGCTGCCGGGACGGTTCGGAAGGTTCCGGCGCGTATCGCCATATTCACCGTCGTCTTCACGAGGCTCGACGGGTTCCGATTTCCCCGACTCGCTTCGTTTTATGAACGTGCTCGTGAGGATCGGGATGACCGTGATCGAGACGAGGAGCGAGGCGAGGAGCGCGAAGGCGACCGTGAGCGAGAGCGGCAAAAAGAACTCGCTTATGATCCCCCCGACGAGTCCGAGCGGGAGGAAAACCGCGACCGTCGTGAGGGTGGACGAGGTGATCGCACTCGCGACTTCCGTGGTTCCCCGGAGGGCGGCCTCCTCCGGCTCGTATCCTTTTTGGATGTACCGATACGAGTTTTCGAGGACGACGATGGCATCATCCACGACGCGCCCGACGGCGATGGTGAGTCCGGCGAGGGTGATGATATTGAGCGTGAGGTCGTTGCCCCACGAAAAGAGGAGCGCGGCGAGTATGGAGGTCGGGAGCGAGACCGCCGTGACGAGCGTCGCCCGCACCGAACGGAGGAAGAGGAAGATGATGAAGATCGCGAGCGCGCCCCCGAGGAGAGCCTTCTCGACGAGTCCGTCCACCGATTCCTCCACGTCCTCGGCGGAGTCGAAGATGACATCCACGCGCTCTTCGCCGAGGTCGTCCCGAATGCCCGCGAGCGCGCCCTCGACATCTTCGGCGACCTCGACGGTGTTCGCCTCGCGCTCCTTCGTGATGTTCAAACCGATGCTCGGCTCCCCGTCGCTCCGCGAAATTCCCGCGATGTCCGACTCGACCTCGCTCACCTCGGCGACATCCCCGAGAAGCACGGGTTCTTCGGACGACGAGGCCGCCGAAGGCTCGGTGCCTTCGGGTGCCGCGCCGGATGGAATGCCTCCGGTCGAAGCATCGCCGGACGGGGCTTCGCCGGACGGGGCTTCGCCCGATGCGCCGGATGGTGCGGCTCCCCCGAGCGCGGCGGCGGAGATCGGGAGGTTTCGGAGGTCTTCGATGTCGGTGACTTCGCTCGTGGTGCGGATCGGGGTGGAGAGACCTTCGATCTCGACGCTCCCGGCGGGCGCATTCGTGTTCGCCGATGAAATCGCCGCGACGACGGCCTCGGGGGGAAGGCCACTTTCGGAGAGGGCGTCGAGGTCGAGGTTCACGCGGATTTGGTTCTCCGAGCCACCGAGGAGATCCGCGCTCGCCACCCCCTCCACATCCTCGATGTCCGGTATCGCGGTTTCCGTCGCGTATTCGGTGAGGCTTTCGAGGTCGCCGTCGGCGGCGGAGAGCGAGATGCTTTGAACGGGAACGTCGGAGATGGACTGGCTTTGAACCTCCGGCTCCCCGGCTTGCTCGGGAAGTGCGATTCCTTGAAGCCGCCGATTCAGTTCGTCCTCGGCTTCTTGTGAATCGGTGTCGAGCGAGAACTCGACGAGGAGCGAGGAGAAACCTTGCGCGGAGGTCGCTTGTACGCCTTCGATGCCTTCGACCCCGGCGATGGCCACCTCGATGGGCTGCGTAACTTGCTCGTCCACCACGTCCGGCCCGGCTCCGGCGACCGGAGTGGATACGGTGATGATCGGGAAGTCAATGTCCGGCAATAATTCCTCGTTCAATTGCGTCGCGCCATACGCCCCGCTCACGATGAGGATGACCGTGACGAGAAAGACTATGGATTTGTTTCCGAGGCACCACCGAACCACACCCGCCATTATTTCTCCTCTCCGCAGCCGGGGGACCCGAAAGCGACTCCGAATCCCTCCGCGAGGAGTTTGAGACCCTTCAAAAACGCCTCGGCCTCTTCGTCGGTGAGGGAGGCGAACGTGCTTTCAAGCCTCTCTTTGCGGCTCTCGACGATCCTCCGGGCTATGTCGTGCATTTGCGGCACATAGTCAACGAGGACGACGCGACGGTCTTTTTCGTCGGGTCTTCTTTCGACCATGCCGTGCTCGACGAGGCGATCCACGAGTTGCGTCGCCGCCGGGGGAGATACCCCGACCGACTCGGCGAGATGCCCGACGGAGCGCGGCCCTTTGGCGAGCGAGATGAGAATTTGAACGTGTCCCACCGAGATGCTCCCACCGACCCCCTCGACCGGGAATTCGTGGCCGACTATCTCCTCGATCTCCGCCATCTCCTTCGGCCACGGACGACCGAGCCCCCGACTCAATGCCGGAAGCAAAAGCAAAACCTCGTCGAAAATGAGATCCCGGTTCATCATCCTCCGTAAATTGTTTAAGCAGCTTATCTAAATCGCGGAGAGTTTATACGACGGCTCGGGATGTGTCGAAGGTTTCGGTTAATATCCGTGGCATGAAGAGAATTATGAGATCGAGGATAGCGAAGGCTTCGGTGGCGAGCGTGGCCGCCGTCGGGGCGATGGCGGCGTGGAACAAGAAATTGGAAGGCGGCGGAGAGAAGCTCGTCAGCCGACTGGCGGGCGGCGAGGTTCATTATTATCGGTGGCGCGGGGGCGGGCGGGGCGGTGGCGACGTCGCGTACAGCGTCGAGGGCGAGGGGACGCCTTTGCTCATGGTGCATGGGATATACGCCGGGGCTTCCTCGTTCGAGTTCCGGAAGAACTTCGATGCGTTGTCGGAGGAATTCCGGGTGTACGCGCTCGATCTCCTCGGGTGCGGGCTTTCCGAGAAGCCGCGCCGGGGGTATGCGCCGGAGGATGTATCCGCGCAAATAGAGGACTTCGCGAGGGAGGAAATTGGAAAGCCGACGCACCTCGTCGCAAGCTCGCTCTCCGCCGCGCTCTCGATGCCGACGCTCGTCAAAAACCCACGCCTCTTCAAAGAACTCGTCTTTATATGCCCGACGGGATACCGGACGCTCGACCGTCCGTCGGGGCGTCTCGGAGACGCGGTTTATGGGGCGTTCGAGACCCCGGTTCTCGGGGATTCGCTTTACCACGCGCTCGCGTCGCGGCGGAGCATACGTTTCTATCTCGAACGGACGGCATATTATGACCCGGCCTTCGTCACCGATGAACTCGTCGAGGAATACCATCGGGCGAGCCACGGTCGCGGGGCGAGGCATCTCCCGGCGGCGTTCGCTTCGGGGAAACTGAATTTCCCGGTCGCCGGATTTTGGCCGAGGGTTCCGCACCGGACGATGGTTTGCTGGGGGCGGGAGGCGACGGGGGCTTCGTCCATCGAGGGTATGAAGCCGTTTCTAAATCAAAACCCCCGCACCGCGCCCCGAATCTTCAAAAACGCCGCGCTCCTTCCGCACGACGAGCGGTCGGAGACGTTCAACCGCGAGGTCATGGAGTTTTTGACGAGCAAAGGGTGAGGTCGCTCCCTTCGGTCGCTCCGGGAGTCGGGAAAGGCGGAGAACGAAGTTCCCGCATCCGAAGCATCCTTCCGAGTTGCCGGGAGTTCGTCGGGCGGGGGGCGAAGGTGTCGCTGATGAGGCAGTCGAGAGCGGCTTGGCTCCCGACCCCCGGCGGTTTTCGGCGAAGACTGAAACCATTTTCACTCGTTCTTCGTTATCTCCCATATGCCGCGTTTCGTTTCGTCGGGGTTGGCTGAGAAGTCGGCGGCGGGGTCGTTCGGCGCGGAGGGTTTGCGGCTTATTTCCTTCACGTCGTCGGAGGAGACGTCGAGGATGATTTCGCCGTCTTCGGTGATTTCGCCGACGTGCGTTATCGGGACTCCGAGATCCCGTTTCAACGTCCGGCCCACTACGAAATCGCTGTCGCCGACGGATTTGAGGTTCCCGATCCTCTCTCCGTCGGAGCCTTCGACCTCCGCGCTGCCGTCGGCGAGAAGCTGCGCGAGAAGCATCGGCCCCTCACCCTCCGAAAATTTTTGACCACGCGGGCCGATATCCTCGCTCATTTCGTCCTCCATAAATCGCTCGCGAAGATGCTTTACCCGCGATGGGCGGTTCGTTATCCGCGCTCGTCCACTATGGCGACCGTGCATCGGGAGACGCACACGAGCTTTCCTTCCTCGTCTTTTATCTCGATCTGCCACACGTGCGACGTCCGACCCCGATGCACCGGAACTCCGACGGCGGTCAAACTCCCCGACCTCTTCGCCCGGATGTGGTTCGCGTTGATCTCGGTTCCGAACGCCGTTTTTCCTTCTTCGCAATTCAGCCACGCTCCGGTGCTCGCCACCGATTCGGCGAGCGTCACGCTCACGCCGCCGTGGAGGTATCCGAGCGGCTGGAGATGGCGTTCGTCAATCGGCATCGTGGCGACGACTCGTTCTTCGGAAAGCTCCGTGAATTCGGCGCCGAGGTCGGCGGGCATTCCCTTTCTCATGAGGAGTGAGCGATCCACGTTTTTCATAAAGACCTCCGGGTTCGGGTTGCGAGTGCCGAAACGTCCATATGCTATACCGTGAGGGATCGGAGTTTCACAGACGGAGGTTTTTATGCAGCGCGAGGTGAAGGTGAATCTGGCGAAAGAACTCGGCGTCGAGCCGCTCGGGGTCGGGGCGTGGGCGTGGGGTACGAAGAATATTTGGGGATACGGACAGGAATACGGGAGAAAGGAAGTCGGCGAAGCCTTCCGGGAGAGCGTCGAAAACGGCGTGAGTTTCATTGACACGGCGGAGATATATGGAAACGGCGAGTCCGAGAGGATCGTCGGCGAGATGCTCCGCGAGGGCGGCTTTTCACGCGAAACCGTCATCGCGACGAAGTTCGCTCCGCTTCCGTACCGGATCTCACCGCGTTCGAGCCTCGACGCGCTCGACGCGAGCCTCGTCCGGCTCGGGGTGCCGAGCGTGGATCTCTACCAAATCCATTTCAATTCGCCCGTCCCGAACAAAAACGGCCTCCTCGACGCGCTCGCCGAAGCCGTCCACGAAGGCAAAGTCCGCCACGTCGGAGTGAGCAATTACAACGCCGACGCGACATACCGAGCGTATGAGAGGTTGGCGAAGCACGGCGTGAAGCTCGCTTCGAATCAAGTTCAATACAGCCTCCTCCACCGCAAACCCGAGACGAACGGCGTCCTCGATGCGTGCCGCGACCTCGGCGTGACGCTCATCGCATACAGCCCCATCGCGCAAGGACTTTTGACCGGGAAGTATGCTCCCGGAAACAAACCATCCGGCATGATGCGCCGCTTCGGGAGCGCATTCCGCGAAAGCAATTTGAGGCGCGTCGAACCCGTCGTGGATATTTTGCGTGAGATCGGGAAGACCCGCGAGCGGGAACCCGCGCAAGTCGCGCTAAATTGGCTCGTCCGAAAAGGAACCATGCCGATTCCGGGCGCGAAGGACGGAAAACAGGCGAGGCAAAATGCCGCCGCGCTCGGATGGTCGTTGACGAACGAAGAAGTCGAGCGCCTCGACCTCGCGACGCTCGGGTGGCGGTGAGGGAGCTTCTCAGCCGGCGAGCGGTTTCACGGCTCTCGCGATTTCCTCACCGCGCTCCATCTTCGTCATTTCGAGGTCGTAGTGGGATTGGGCGTTGATCCAGTATTCTTCGCTCATCCCGAAGTATCGTGACAGGCGGAGCGCGGTGTCGGCGGTTATGGATCTCTCACCTTTTACGATCTTGTGCACGCGCATCTGGTCAACGCCCAGTCCTTTCGCCAGAGCGTATGGCGTGATCCCCATCGGCTCCATGAACTCCTCGCTGAGAAGCTCTCCGGGATGTATGGGCGGGTATATTCTTTCGTCGTTCATGACTTTCTCCTTCGCCAAATCAAAGTTTCTTGGAAAGCTCGACGAAATTCTCCGCGACGATGTCTATGGAAGAGTCCGGCTCCTCGGCCTCTCCGCCAACGCCGAACTCGTCGGGACGCTTCACATACGCAGTTTTCAGGCCGCATTCCTTCGCGGCGAGGAGGTCGCTCACATGCGCGGCGACCATCATGGTTTCTTCCGGCGCGAAGTCGAAGAGGCCGGGCATGAGAAGGTACGTCTCCGGGTCGGGCTTATAACGGTGGATCGTCTCCGCCGAAAGGACGACATCCCACGGAAGCCCCGCCCGCTTCGCCATGTTCACAAGAAGCGAAATATTCCCGTTCGAGAGCGGCGAAATGACGTGGTTTCCTTTCATCTTCCGGAGCCCTTCGACGGAGTCCGGCCACGGGTCGAGGCGATGCCACGCCCGGTTGAGATGGTCTTTCTCGACCTCGGACAAACCTTCGATCTCGAATTCTTCGAGGAGTTCTTCGAGGGAGGCTCGGTGGAGGGAGTCGAGGTTCGTCCACTCGACTTCGCCGTTTCTCACCCGCTCCATCGAAGGCTGATATTTCCCCCGCCACTCGTCGGCGAAGGCGTGCCAGTCAACGTCGAGGTTCTTTTTTTGGCCGAGTTCTTCGCCCTCGCGAATGACCCCCGCCCGCCAGTCAACGACCGTTCCGAACACGTCGAAGACCATGCCCTTTATCTGTGAACCGCTTCTTTCTTTTCCCATGCTCCGAAGGATGACCGCGGATGCGCTTCGGCGCAAGTTCGTTCGGCGCGAGCCGTCACGTTCTTCGGGAGGATCTTCGAGGTTCTTCGTTCTTCGAGCCTTCGATGCCGAAGGCTCCGTCGAGGGCGAGTTTTCCGGGGCCGGCGAGGAGGACGACGAGGAAACCCGCGATGAGCGCGAGGTCGAGTTCCGCTCCCGCTCCCGCCCCGGCGGTGCGATGAGGTCGACGTTCACCTTCACGAGAGAGATCGCGACCGCGAGGTTTATCGTGAGGAGAAGGGCGGCGAGGTCGAGAGGGTCGCGTGCACGGTGGCGACCTCGACGAAAGGAAAAAGGCCGAGCGTGAGATTCACGAGAGCCACACCCTTCTCACGTCCATCATCGAGGGAACGGACGACGCGATCTTCATGAAGGACGAGCACGGCCGGTACCTCATGGTCAATTCCCGCGCCGCCACGCTCCTCGGAAAGCCCGCCGATGAGGTCATCGGAAAGACCGACGCCGACCTCCTCCCGCCCGACATCGCCTCCCACCTCGCGGAGGCCGACCGCCGGGTCATGGGGGCGGGGGACGCACTCACGGTCGAGGAGACTCTCCCGGTGGCGGGCGTTCCGAGGAGCTTCATCACGACGAAGTCGGCGTGCCGCGACCACGAGGGCGAGGTCGCGGGGATCATCGGCGTCGCCACGGACATCACCGGACTGAAGGAGACGGAGAAGGCGCTCCGCGAGAGCGAGGCTCTTTACCGGGCCGTCGTCGAGCAAGCCGCCGAGAACATCTTCCTCGTGGATATGGAGACGAAGCGCATATTTCAGGCGAACGCGGCATTTTACGACTCGCTCGGGTACACCGCCGGGGAGATCGAAAACCTCACGCTTTATGACATCGTGGCTCACGACCGCGCGTCCATAGACCGGAACATGGAGCGCATCCTCGAGGCGGGCCGCCTCCATCTCGGGGAGAGGGTTTATTTGCGGAAGGACGGGACTTTCCTCGAAGTGGAGGTCGGGGCGGCGGCCCTCTCGTATGGCGACGTGGACGCTTTGTGCGTCGTCGCCCACGACATCACCGAGCGGAAGGATGCCGAATACGCATTGTCCGAGGTTCGGGAGGCCGAGAGAAGGCGGATCGCACGCGATCTCCACGACCTCTCTTTGCAGCATATCGCGAGCGCGCTCCAGATGATGCAAGCCACGCAGATCGAGGAGAATGTCGGCGACGACTCCGACCTCGGACGGCAAATCTCCGCGCTTCGGGAGGCGGTCCGCGGCCTCCGGGGCGCGATATACGACCTCCGCCTCGAAGGGGGTCGCCCGTTCGTCCGCTCCATCGAGTCGCTCGTCGAGATGTTCCACCAGCTTTACCCGGAGCGGGATGCGAAACTGAAAATCTCCGAAGACTTCCCGCCCGACCTCCCGGAGCCGACGAAGACGCAATTGACGCGCGTCGTTCAGGAAGCCCTCACGAACGTCCGAAGGCACTCGGAGGCGCGTTCCGTGACGGTCGGCCTCGGCCTCTCGGAAGGGTGGATCGAAATCTCCGTCACCGACGACGGGAGCGGCTTCGACCCTTCGGAGCGCGTGTCGGAGCCTTCGCCGGAGTCCGGGTACGGCGTCGGGCTTTCGGGGATGGAGGAGAGGATGCGAGCCATCGGGGGCGAACTCTCCGTCGAGAGCGAACCCGGAGCGGGGACGAAGGTTGTCTTCCGCGTCCCTCGGTGAAGCATTTCGTATCGGGTACGGGTGGATGGTTTGCGGCCTTCGCTCGCTTCA
>JACDAJ010000126.1 GCA_013695475.1 Rubrobacter sp.
GACAGGCAAGGATACGCCGCGAACCAGGCGATCGGCTTCGTCGTCGGACTTGCCGGGGCGATCCCGCTCGCTCTCATTGACTATCGTTTCTGGCTGAGGCATCTCAAAGTCATATACATCGCCGTGATCGTCATGCTCCTCGCCGTCACGGTCATCGGCGCGGCGGCGGGCGGGGCGCAAAGGTGGATAGAAATCGGCCCCGTCCAAATACAGCCCTCCGAGTTCGCCAAGCTCATGATGGTCGTCGTCCTCGCGGGATATTTCGCTGACCGGGCGATCGGTGAGACCGGGCCGTTCATGAAGTCGCTCGGGGTGCTTGCGATCCCCGGACTCCTCGTCTTCGTGCAGCCCGACCTCGGAACCTCGCTCGTCTTCGGGGCGGTTTTCGTGACTATGGCGTTCATCGGCGGGGCGAAAATCTGGCAACTCGCGGCGATCGCGGGGGGTGTGGTCGCCTCGGCCTTCGCGGCGATACGGTTCGGAATTTTGGAGGAATATCAGGTCGCGCGGCTGACGGCGTTCATAAACCCGGAGAATTCGGGGGACGTCGGCTATCAAGTCGTCCAGTCGAAGATGGCTATCGGATCCGGCGGCCTCATGGGGAAGGGACTCGAAGCGAGAACCCTCGCCACCGGAGGATATTTGCCCGAGGACCACACCGACTTCATCTTCGCGAACCTCGCCGAGAGGATCGGCTTCGCCGGGAGCATCCTCCTCATCGTGCTTTTCTTCCTCCTAATATGGCGCATCCTCCACATAGCCACGATCTCACGCGACCGCTTCGGCGTCCTCATCGCGGTCGGGGTGGCCACGATCTTCCTTTTCCACGTCTTCGTGAACATTGGGATGACGATGGGGATCATGCCCGTAACCGGCATCCCACTCCCGTTCGTGAGCTATGGACGAAGTAGTTTGGTCGTGAGTGTGATCTCACTCGGCTTATTGCAAAGCGTCGCGATGAGATCCCGGTCGGACATGTCGAAAAGCCCGAGGCCGTGAAGGGTCGCTGTCACTCCCGGTTATTGGTTTGTGGTTATTGGCAAAAAACTGAAACCAATAACCGGAGCGAAGCGACAACCAATAACTGCGGCGAAGCCGCCTCGTGGATAAGGCGGCGTTCGGCGGGTATACTTGGCGTTCGTAGCGTAATCTTTATCAATGAACATGAGGAGCCAGAGTGTCGTTTGCTGTTGTGAAGAGCGGTGGAAAGCAGTATCGGGTGAAGAAGGACGAGGAACTCGTCGTTGACCGCATCCCCGGCGATGTCGGAGACTCGGTGGATCTCCCGGTGAGCTTCTTCGCCGAGGAGAACAAAGTCGGCTTCGACGCCCGCACCGCGAAGGTCGAGATCGTCGAGCATCTCCGTGGAAATAAAATCCACATTTACAAATACAAGCCGAAGAAGGATCACCGGAAGAAAACCGGACATCGCCAAGAACAGACCCGCATTCGGGTCACGGAGGTTTAATTATGGCTCATAAAAAAGGCGGAGGCTCGTCCCGGAACGGACGCGACTCCGAAGGTCGGCGGCTCGGAGTGAAGGCATACGGCGGCACGCCCGTGTCGGCGGGGAGCATAATCGTCCGCCAGCGCGGGACGAAGGTCCATCCGGGCCTCAACGTCGGGAAAGGCTCCGACGACACGTTGTTCGCGAAGATCGACGGTCGGGTGACGTTCGCCAAAAGCCGCGGTCGGAGCGTCGTGAGCGTCATGGAGGACTCCATCGCGGAGGCCGCATTAGTCGAGGAGGCCACGGCCTGAGACCGCTCCGCGGGGGTTTGTAACCCCCTTGCAGTTTATTGATGAAGCCCGTTTCGTCGTTCGAGCCGGACGCGGCGGCGATGGCAGCGTTTCTTTTAATCGCGAGAAATACAAACCTCGCGGCGGCCCCGACGGAGGCCGGGGCGGCGACGGTGGCTCGATCCTCATTCGCGCCACCGAAGACCTCGCCACTCTCGAACACCTCGCATGCCGGAACGTCATAAAGGCCGACCGGGGCCGACACGGCTCCGGAAGCAACCGCACCGGAGAACGCGGCGAAAACATCACCCTCGAAGTCCCACTCGGAACCCTCATCTTCGACGACGACGGACTCCTCGCCGACCTCGCCGAGGAAGGCGACGAGTTCACAGTCGCCCGAGGCGGCGAAGCCGGACGCGGAAACGCATCCTTCGCCACCTCGACGAGACAAGCCCCGGCCTTCCGCGAACGCGGTTTGCCCGGCGAGGAGCGCGAAGTTCGGCTCGAACTCCGCGTCCTCTCGGATGTCGGACTCGTCGGACTCCCGAACGCCGGGAAGTCGTCGCTCCTCGCCGCTCTTTCCGCGGCCCGCCCGAAAGTCGGCGACTATCCGTTCACCACGCTCTCCCCGAGGCTCGGGGTCGTGGACGAGAAAGGGTACGCCAACCCGTTCGTCGTCGCGGATATTCCGGGACTCATCTCCGGGGCGAGCGAGGGTCGGGGTCTCGGGAACCGGTTCCTCCGGCACATTGCGAGGGCGAGGCTCGTCGCGATCATACTCGACGCGAGCGAAGACCCCGAGGGCGCGGAAGGCACCCTCCGAGCCGAGCTTCACGCCGCCAGGCTTTCGGGAAAGCCGACCGTCGTGGCTTTGAACAAAGTGGATCTCCTCGACGAAGAACTCCGCGAATACCTCCGCGAGGCGTTTCCGGGCGCGCTTCACATCTCCGCCGAGACGGGCGAGGGTGTGGAAAAACTCCGCGACCTCCTCGAAGCGAAGCTACGCGAGATGCGGGCCGAACCCGTCGAGAACGGCGAGGATGGCGAAGAGAGGCGCGAGCATCGCACCTTCCGCCTCGAGTGGAAGGGGATGCGCGTCGAAGAAGAGGATGGTGTATTCGTCGTCTTCGGCGAGGAGGCCGAGAGGATCGCGTTGAAAACGGACTGGGACAGCCGGGAGGGAGCCGAGCATGGATGGCGCGAACTCGACCGGAAAGGGGTCATCGCGGCGCTTCGGAGGGCCGGGGCCGGGGAGGGCGACGAAGTGAGGATCGGCGAAATGGAGTTCGATTTCCAGTGAGGGATTTCCAATGAGGGTCGGGATATTCGGCGGGACGTTCGATCCGGTGCATCTCGGGCATATGATCATCGCCGAGCAAGTCATGGAGGAGATGCGCCTCGAAAAAGTCCTCTTCGTGCCGGGCGGCATACCGCCCCACAAAGCCGCGTCGAGCGTCCGGGCGAGCGCCGAGAATCGGTGCGGGATGGTTCACGCCGCCGTCGGGAAGAACGAGTTTTTCGAGGTGGATCGCATCGAGATAGACGCCGGACGCGCCATGCACACCGTCGAAACCGTCCCGCTCCTCAAAGAAAAGCACCCGGATAATGACTGGTTTTTCATCACCGGAGCGGACGAAGTTTCCAATCTCCTCACGTGGAAAGAGCCGGATCGCCTCCTCGAAGAAGTCGTCATGGTCGCGGCGACGAGGCCGGGTTCCGACCTCTCGAAGCTCGACCATCTCGAAGCCGGGCTTCGGAACTTCGACCGGATATTCCCGGTGGAATGTTCGAGGGTGGATATTTCGGCGACCGGGATACGGCGGAGGATTTTGCAGGGGAAGAGCATCCGGTACATGGTTCCGGAGGGAGTTTACGAGATTATAAAGGAGAAGAAATTGTACATCGGAGATTTGCGGCGGAACGACGACAAAGTGGAGAGAGGAGCGCGTTTGAAGGAGAGAAGCACATGAGCGGAAGCGACAGCGGGGCGGCCCGGCAAAACGCGAGCGTCACGGACGACGGGCAGGCGACCACCCGCGAGATGGCCGAGACGGCGGCGAGCGCGGCGAGCGAGATGTTCGGCAAGGACACGACCATCGTGGATCTCCGCGGCCACGTCTCGTACACCGACTATTTCATAATCACGAGCGCGGAGACCGACCGCCAAACGAAGCGCATCGCCGAGGAAGTCGTCGAAAAAATGATCGAAGCCGGGCATCGTCCGCGAGCGAAGCGCCTCGACGACGGATCGCAGTGGATCAGCCTCGATTTCCTCGATGTCGTCGTCCACATCTTCACGGACGAGGCGCGAGATTATTATCGGCTCGAATCTTTGTGGAGGAGCGCGCCGCAGGAAAAGTGGGAAGCATAGTTTTCTTCGCGCGTGGTACGGTCGCGTCCGAAGGAGGTGAGCGCATGAGCGAGAAAAAGACCGGGAAATTCCTCGGAATACCGTACGATTTTCGTCGGCCAACGCGGTCGCGCTTTACGAAAAATATCTGGAATTCGGAAGATCGGCGTTTGTTCGCGCCTCGGGTGATGGGGTGGGGATACTCGATAAACTTTCACGAACTTGCGCGTCGCTTCGGACTGACCCGCTCGTAAAAGAAATCCGGGCCGGGTTTCTCGACGTTTGGCGGAGGGAAGATCGGCTCGCCGCGATTCTTTCGCGTTGACACTTCCCGGCCCGGTCAATATACTTTCCGGGTTCACGGGGCCGTAGCTCAGCTGGGAGAGCGTCGCGCTGGCAGCGCGAAGGTCAGGGGTTCGATCCCCCTCGGCTCCACTCTTTTTTACTCCGAACCAAAGAGCCGTGGGGAAAGCGGTTGCCGGATATTTTCGACACGACGACCCGCAAACTACGGGAGCGCGACTCCCGAAACCCGACCGTGCCATCCGAATGGCGACCCCGAATCATCGTCGCATTCCTCGTCGTCCTCCTTCTAGTCGGCGGAGCTTTCTATGCTTCGCGTATCTCCGAGAACGCTCCCGAACTCGTGTATACGGCGTCTCTCGAAGAACTCGCGGCGGAGGAGGAAGCCTCCCTCGCGATAAACATAAACACCGCCGACGAGGAGGAATTGGATGAGCTTCCACAGGTCGGGCCGGCGACCGCCGAGGCGATCATCGAGCATCGGCTCGCGAATGGACGCTTCGACTCCGTGGACGAATTGCAGGAAGTCTCCGGCATCGGGCCGGAGACGATAAAGAAGATAAAGCCTTTTGCAAAAGTCTGAAACGCATTCCGAGTCCCGTCCCGGAGCCGCTCTCGATCTCGATTTGCGACCGCCCGTCCGGCTCGATTTCTGGGCGATCACCGTCGCCGCGAGCATCGCCCTCGCCACTGTACTCCCGCCGATCGCCCCGGTTCTCGTCGTCGCGGGCGTCGTCGTCTCGCTCGGGGCGGTTCTCTCGGAAGACCTCGTGCCCGGCGAGTGGCGGCTCATGGCGATCCTCGCTTCGCTCTTCGTCGTTGGCGGAACCGTGGTCGCCGTTCTCCATATCTCCGTCCGCGATCCTTTGGAAGAACTCGCCGCCATCGAGCCGGGCGAAGTCTCCGTCGTCGGGATCGTGTCCTCTCCGCCCGTGGGGACGGGTTTCGGACACCGTGCCGATGTCCGCGTCGAGCATCTTTTTCATGATGGCGAGGAGGTTCTTCGCGGTGGCGGGGTCGAGGTTTTCGGGCCGGGCCTCGACGGGGCCGGAGTGGGGGATCGTGTTCGGGCGGACGGGGAAATATCCCTCCCGGCCAACGCGGAGATCGGCTTCGACTATGCCCGGTATCTCGGTACCAACTCCGAATTACTAAATAGCGCGTCCTCCCTGATAACCCCGCTGACCTCGATGGACGTATCCGGTCTGATCCGCACGCCAACACCCAGCAGCTTGTAGACACAGTGGCACTCTTCGGGAGAGAGGGCGTCAATGGCCTCCGGTAGCTCGTCAGTGTAGCGGTCGAGCAGGGCATCCCGGTCGCGCTCCAGAGCCTCTATTGTCTCTGTGCGGCTTCGTAGGCTGGCAAGCTCTCGCTCTGCGGTAAGTCGTGTCTCCTCAAGCTCGGCAAGGGCTTCATCTAGCTCCGCGTCTTCGAGGTGTCCTTTAGCGGCGATCCTTAGGTAGCCGCGGCGCTCTTGGTCCACTTCGGAGAGTTTCTGTAGCCACACCTTTGCTTCCTGCTCGGGATCCCCTCGCATGCCGGAGCGCTCGCGCTCTATCATCTCGTCCAGGCCACTGCGCAGCCGCTCGGGGTCTTTGAGGAGTCGGGAGACGAGATCCCATACCTTCGCCTCCACTTCTTCGGCGCGGTGGTTCGTGCGGACCCTATTAGGAGAGCAGGCATCCTTACCCATTCGTACAAGACGGCTGCATTTGTAGTAGGCGTAGATGCGCCCGCCGGCGGCAGAAGCGTACTGGAGCATGCTCGTACCGCACTGACCACACCGGACCGTCCCGGCGGGCAATTGCCAGAAACGCCGACCGGTGCTCGACGGCTTGCGATTATGTTGGAGCATTGCCCTAGCCTGATCTACCAGGTGTCGCGGGATGTCAGCATTCGGGACCGGTATAGCTACCCACTGATCTCGTGGGTTATTGCGAACTGTGTAACTCCACTTGTATTCGAGCCCTTCGGCGCCGGGTTTTCGCACGCGCTTGCGAGTAGTCCGAGTTCGGTTGAACCAACAGATGCCGTAATAACCTGAATCGTCTAAGCGATCCGCGACTTCCGGCGCAACCAACTCCGCGATCTCCAAGTACGTGTGTGGCCGGTAAACATCGTCCTTTATTACCGTTCTCAGGTAGGACGCGCCCCAGTATTCGCCGCCCTTTGAGCCATTGGAGGGCGGCGGCACGCTCTCTCGCTCTAGTGTCCGCTTGACGCCGTAGAGAGTCTCTCCGCCGCCCACTAACTCAAAGATGCGCCGCACAACTGGCATCTCCTCCGGGTCAACAACGTAGCCGTTGCCCGTGTCGTCATACTTGAAGCCGTAGTGAGCCCGTCCGTTGCGTAGCAGTTTGCCCTCGCGAGCCTTACGAAGACGTCCGCGCCTACTTCTCTCCGCGATCTTGGCCCGCTCGTACTTTGCGAGCTGGTCGAGGATACCGTCCGTAAGCTCTCCTTCCGGGCTCTCGTCGCCCCGGTCATTGTCTGAGCGTAGCCTCGTGCCGTGCTCCTCGAACTCCCGTCGTAGCAGATAGCTATACGCAGGCTCCCGGCTGAGACGATCCCGATCCTGCGCCCACACGACATGTACGCCGCCCAGCGCTACCAAGTCTCGCACCTCGTCCATGCCCGGACGCTCAAGCGACGCTCCGCTCTGCCCGGCATCCACGATCTCTTTGAGGGCCTCGTAGCCGTTTTCGATACACCACTCGCGCCCCCTCTCTAGCTGCTGGCGGATGCTGTAGCCGTGGCGAGCCTGCTCATCGGTAGATACACGAGCGTAGAGGATGGCTGTCTTCGAGCCGCTACCGTTCGTTGAAGGCATGGTTTACCGGCCTTGCTTGAGAAGTTCTACGGGACGAACTCCTAGAACATCGGCCAGCTTCTTTAGCGTGGCCGGGTTCGCGCCGCCGCCCTGCTCGATCTTCCAGACGCTCGTATTTGAGACGCCCGCGAGATCCGCCAGGCGCCTCTGACTAAGGCCCTGATTTATCCGTAGCTCCTGGAGCTTGTCCACGTTGACCTCCACAGTCGGGGATTGTACGCGAATATTATACAACGAAAGTTGACATAAGTAAACGTAAGTGGTAAGATTTGGTTGTCAGATAAAAAAACGGCCCCGCAGGTGGTGGAACACCCCGGAGCCCGGCCCACAACAGACTTGGAGGTCACTGTGGACACCATCAAGGATACCGCAACAGCCACCACCAGCGAAGCTACCGAGTGCTTCGCCTGCTACGAGGGCCTCGTCTACATCGGCTATCTTGTCGAGGACGATGAGACCGGAGAGACCGCCGAAGTCTTCGAGCCGGTCCCCTGCCGCCGCTGCGAAGCCCGCTAACGGGAGCCCGGATAGGCCATGACTACCGAACGCGGGCCACCACCCCGGCGAATTATCCGAGCGCACGGAAACAACCCCATGAAGAGGAGAAGAGCATGACGGACATGACGCAGGAAGAGCGGGCGCGCTACGACGCCAGGGCCGATCATGAGGCGTGGAACTTTGCCGGGGGACCTCCTCGAGAAGCTCGGGATCGTCGATGGGCAGGGGCGAGGCCGCAAC
>JACDAJ010000152.1 GCA_013695475.1 Rubrobacter sp.
TTCGATCTCGCGCACGAGCCACCGGAACTCCGGCTTCCAGAAAATCGCTTCGAGAACGCCGCGGGCCGCGCTCGGGGTCATGACCTCGTAGCTCACGCGCTCGACGCCGAACTCGGGCCGCGTGAAGCACGCGAACTCCCCCCACACCTTCACTTCGAGCGGCGATCCATTATCCATGAGTCTCCTTTCTCAAAAGCATAAATTCGACGGGTCGTCGCCGAGATCCTCGATCCCGCGCAAATCGTCGTATCCGCCGTTCCACATAAACACGCCTTCGGATATTTCTTCGGTCCATTCCTTCTTTTTCTCGAACTCGCGCTCGAACATCGAGACGGCGTATGGCTGTATCTTCCGATGGTCGCCGCCTCGAAGCCCCGCGTGCCGTATGCGCCCGGCGAGCCGATGCATCTCGCCTCCTTCTTCCCACGCCTCGCCATAGCGCACGATGACCGGGACGCTTTGCTCGGAGATGAGCCGGTACCGACGGGCGACCTCCGGGAAGTCGAACTCTTTTCGGAGTTTTTGAATACCCTTTCCGTCCGTGTCCACATCCTGATAAAGCCGGACGAAGTATTCGCGGAAGACCTCCGGGTCGTGGAGGTTCGCGCCGTTTTCGAGCATGATCGCGGCCTCCATCGTGCCGGATTCGTACTCTCCGGGCGGCATTCCTCCGTCTTCGGGACGGAAGACGACGACGCGTCCGGGATTTTCCATCTTCCCTTCGCGGTTGCAACGCCCGGCGGCTTGAACGATGCGGTCGAGCGGCCCCATCGCCCGGAAGACGACGGGGAAATCGAGATCCACACCCGCCTCCACAACTTGCGTCGCCACGAGAAGACACGGCTCCCCCGCATCGAGCCTCCGCCGAACCTCGTTGAGAACATCCCGGCGGTGCGCCCCGCAAAGGAGCGTCGAGAGATGAAGCACGGCCTCCCGGTCGGAGCCTTCGAGGAGATCGAGGATCGCGAGCGCGTCGCGTCGAGTGTTCACGACGACCATCGCCCGCCTCTCCGGCGACGCGTCGAGGACGTTTTCCACCGCCTCCTCCCACGACCACGGTTCCCCCGGCGTCTCGTACTCGACGCGGCGGAGGGAGCGGAAGTGTTCGGAGGCTCGTTCGGGAGGCACGATGTCGCGCACGCTCTCGAAGCCTTCGAGGTATCGGCTCCTTTCGTCGAGGGCGGGCTGGGTGGCGGTGCAAAGAACGACCGACACGCCGTAGCGGCGCGCGAGTTCCCGGAGCATCGCCACCGTCGGGGCGAGGAGTCCGACGGGCAAAGTTTGAACCTCGTCGAGGACGACGACGCTGTTCACTATGTTGTGGAGTTTCCGGCAGCGGCTCGTGCGATTCGCGAAGAGGCTCTCGAAAAGTTGCACGGCGGTCGTCACGGCGAGCGGCGCGTCCCAGTTTTGCGTCGCCAGCCGCGCCCTCGCCCGGCTCTCTTCGAGACGTTCCGCCTCCTTCGGCTCCGCTTCCTCGTCGGCTTCGCGCCTTATCGCCGAGTGATGTTCGAGCACCGCACCCTCCCCGAGAGAGGAGAAGATGTCCCGATAAACGCCCGCCGTCTGCTCGATGATCGAGGTATACGGCGCCGCGACGATCACACGTTCGAGGCCATGCTCCACGGCGTGGCGAAGCGCGAACGCGAGGCCACTCCGCGTCTTTCCGCCCCCGGTCGGGACGGCGAGCCGTAAAACACCCCGCTCCCCCACCGCCGCCTCCACGCAATGCCCATACACTTCGCGACGAACGATGTTCACCGCCGTCCCGTCGGAGAATGCTTTATCCATGAGCCTCGTTTGATTTCGCTCGAACACCTCCCACATCCGGTTCACCGAAACATCGGAGCCGCGCCGTCCGGCCACTTCGGAGTCGAAATGCGTCTCGGTGTCGAGGAAATCCGCGTCAACGAGCGCCGAAAAAAGCATCCGCTGGAAAACCTCCATCTCGAACTCGTCCCGAGGCGCGTCCGTGAACAACGCCCTCGCATCCCCATCGAACGCCAAACCGTCCACCGCCCTCTCGGCGACGGGAAGAATATCCTCGTACCTTTCCCGCGTCTCGCGTTTTCCGAGCGCGTCGAGGTACTTCGCGCGGTTCGGCAAACCGGCATGATGGCCGTGTATGACCGCCGCTAGCGCATGCACCGACTCCCGCGCCAAAACAGCCCCATATACCGCATGCGGAACACTCCCGCCCCTCGGAGCCTTCGTTCCCGAAATCTCCGCCTCATGGCACTCCCTCAAATATTTCTGGAAGTCTTTATTAAATTTCCCGACATCGTGCCAAAGCCCCGCGAGCCTCCCGAGTTCCCCCGCCCCGAACTTCGACGCATTCTTTTGCGTGAGTTCGGCGGTTCGACTCAAGTGCGAGACGAGATCATGCCACTCCTCGCTTTCCTCAGTCGGCGTGTGCGCGTAAAACTTCCCTTGTCCATCATCCATATTTTCCATGCCCCTCATAAGAACATCCCACCTGGACAGAAGTATATGGGACACGAATTTGCGTTGCTTTCGCGCTCGGCC
>JACDAJ010000160.1 GCA_013695475.1 Rubrobacter sp.
TGTTTCGCATGGTGGCGCGGCTAAGTTCAATGGCGGTGACAATGCCTTGAAGATTGCCAGAAATTAGCGTGATATCACTAGCTGCGATCGCTACATCCGTTCCCGTACCGATCGCAATTCCGACATCGGCTTGGGCTAAAGCTGGTGCGTCATTGATCCCATCGCCTACCATGGCGACAATTTTACCCTCTGCTTGCAATTGCTGGACTTTAGCAACTTTCTGTTCGGGGCGGACTTCGGCAAAAACTCTCGTAATTCCTACTTGATTTGCGATCGCTTCGGCGGTGTGGCGGTTGTCACCTGTGAGCATAACTATCTCTAGCTTTAGCTTTTTCAGTGCCTTTACAGCGACGATAGAGGAAGGTTTCAGCGCGTCTGCGATGCCCATTAACCCTTGCATTTCGCCATCTACCGCAATCCATACCGCCGTTTTACCTGATAGTTCTAAGCTTTCCTTATGCTTTTGCAAGGTGCTAGTATCAATTTTGAGTTCTTCTAGCCAGCGACTTGTACCAATTTGAACGAGTCTATCGGCAACTATGCCCTCTACGCCACTTCCAGAAGTCGCTTGAAATTTCTCTACTTCTGCTAAACCTACTTGTTGCTCTTTGGCATATTTGACTACAGCTTCCGCCAAAGGATGTTCGGAATTTTTCTCTAAGCTTGCAGCTAGACGCAATAATTTTAACTCGTTTTGATTGGCTGTACCGTTGGTAGTGACAAAATCTGTAACAGTGGGTTTGCCTTCGGTTAGCGTTCCGGTTTTATCTAAAACAATGGTCTGAATCTTGTGGGCTAATTCTAAGCTGTCCGCACCTTTAATTAAAATACCGTTTTCGGCTCCTTTACCCGTACCAACCATAATAGATGTAGGCGTTGCTAAACCTAACGCGCAAGGGCAAGCAATAATCAGCACCCCTACGGTAGTAATTAGTGCCAACGTTAGATTGCCCATGAGATTGAACCAAATAACAAATGTTGCGATCGCGATCGCAATTACAACGGGGACAAACCAACCTGTAACTCGATCTGCAAGTTTTTGTATTGGTGCTTTAGAGCCTTGGGCTTGTTGGACTAATTTGACTATTTGTGCCAAAAAGGTATCTTTCCCTACTCTTGTTACTCGGAACCTGAAGCTACCTGTTTTATTAATTGTTGCCCCAACTACTTCATCGCCAACTTGTTTTTTTACAGGCAAACTTTCGCCCGTCACCATTGCTTCGTCAACGGTAGAATCCCCGGCAATAATTTCTCCATCTACAGGGATCTTTTCACCGGGACGAACTAAAACTACATCTCCTAAAATTACCGATTGAATTGGCACCTCTATTTCTTGTCCATTGCGAATTACTCTGGCATCTTTTGCACTCAAGCCGATTAGTTTGCGGATTGCCTCGGATGTTTGTCCTTTAGCACGATCTTCTAACAATTTGCCCAGCAAGATTAAAGTAATTACAATTGCGGCTGTTTCGTAGTAAACATCTGGTGTAAGTCCTTGGGCGGTAAAAAAGCTAGGGAAAACTGTTGCAAATACTGAATAAAAATAAGCTGCACTTGTACCTAAAGCAATTAGCGTATCCATCGTTGCTGCGTGACGCTTCAAAGCTTTCCAAGTATTGATATAGAAAGACTTTCCACACCAAAATTGAACGGGAGCAGTTAATAATAATTGCAACCAAGAATTATGCAGCCAAGCAGGAATTATAGGTATATGCAAGCCTGTCATTGCTGGCAAAGAGCCGATTACAAGAATTGTACTAATTACTGCTCCAATTATAACTTTACGTTGTAATTGCTTTAATTCGGCTAGATGGGCGGCGGTTTCAATTTCATTATCACCACTCATTATATCTTCTTGGGGGGAAGATGAATAACCAGCCTCAGCTACCGCCGATTGAATTTTATCTAAGTTTGTTTTTTTTGAATTGTAGGTAATTGTGGCTTGCTCTATGCCAAAGTTGACGTTGCAGTTAGTTACGCCAGGAACATTATTTATTGCTTTTTCTATACTTTTGGCACAGGAAGCACAACTCATGCCTCTAAGTTTCAGG
>JACDAJ010000161.1 GCA_013695475.1 Rubrobacter sp.
CCACGTGTTACTCACCCGTTCGCCGCTTTACTAACCCCGAAGGGCTTTCTCGCTCGACTTGCATGTCTAAAGCACACCGTCAGCGTTCGTCCTGAGCCAAGATCAAACTCTCCGAACAATCCAATCATAAGATCGAATCAATTTTGCGGTCTTCCTCCGCGCGGCGACCTCCATTGAACTCCGGGGTCGCGAAGAGTCAGCTTGACGTTTAAAAAAGTGACGGGTCGTCACCTTGTATTTGGTCTTTCGCTGCTATTCAGTTTTCAAAGCCTCCAGACTCCTTGCCTCATCGGCGGAGCTGGCATTCCGGCTGACTCTTTCGAGGCGATTAAAACGCCCGCTTCTCAGCGGGCTTCGAGTTTCGCTCCTGCTTTTGGAGGGACTCTACTCTGTCAACCTCTTTCGGATTTTCAAGTCGCTTGCCTTAATGCCCGATGGAGTATAGCAACGCCCCAAAGGTTGTCAACGCGATTTCCCGAAAGTTTTTCCACGCCCATTCAACCCGCATGAAAGCCCGGCTAAAAGCACATTTCCTCCCATCACCCCGCCCCCACCAGACGCGCATACCGACGCTTCCCAACCTGAAGAACCTCCCCGTCGAGCGACTTCGCATCGAAGCTCGCCTTCTCATCGGCGACGACATTCCCGCCGATGCGAACGGCCCCGCCCTTTATGAAACGTCGCGCCTCGCCGTTCGTCTTCGCGAACCCGGCGAGGGTGATGAGAGCCACGATCCATATCTCGTCGTCGTCCGGCAACGCAACCTCCGGCACGTCCTCCGGCACGCCGCCACGAACCACCGTGTCGAAACGACCCTCCGCCTCGGCGACCGAATCCTTCCCGTGGAACCTTTCGACGAGGGAGCGGGCGAGGGTTCGTTTTTGCTCGACGGGTTCGGCGTCGGGAATCGGCCTGTCTAATAGGAGGGAGAAATAATTCTCCATGAGATCGTCGGGGATGCTCATAGCTTTGCCGAAGATGTCCGCGGGCGAATCCGTCAAACCTATATAGTTTCCGAGCGACTTCGACATCTTCTTCACGCCGTCGGTTCCGACGAGAAGCGGGGTCGTCAAAACGGACTGCGGACGCTTTCCGTAAAACTCCATGACATGGCGGCCCATGAGGAGGTTGTAAAGCTGATCGGTGCCGCCGAGTTCGACATCGGAGTCAATGGCGACCGAATCGTACGCCTGCATCATCGGATAAAGAAGCTCGGTGAGGGAGATCGAGTCCCCGCTCCCGAACCTTTTCGAGAAGTCGTCTCGCTCCAAAATACGGGCGACTGTCGTGGAGCGGGTGAGGTGGATGATGTCGGCCATGCCCATCTCGGAGAGCCATTCGGAGTTGTGGCGAACTTCGGTTTTGCTTTCGTCCAAAATCAAATACGCCTGTTCGAGATACGTCCTCGTGTTCGCTTCGATTTCCTCGGGCGTGAGAACCGGGCGAGTTTTCGATCTCCCGGAAGGGTCTCCCACCAAAGCCGTATAGTCGCCTATTATTAGGATGGCGGTGTGGCCGAGGTTCTGGAAAGCGCGGAGTTTTTCAAGAACCACGGCGTGTCCGAGGTGGATGTCGGGGGCCGTGGGATCCATGCCGAGCTTGATGCGAAGCGGGGAGCGGCTTTCGAGCTTCTCCTCGACCTCTTTCTCGGGGATGATGTCAACGGCGCCGCGGCGGACGCGCTCAATTCCAGTCTCGCTCAAATCGTGAAAACCACCTTGCTATAAGCCTGTATCTATTTGCGAAGTAGTGTAGTATACCCAGCCGATGGCTCGTACTTACCCACGAAATACGGGCAGGGGGGGCAAGAACTCCACAGACCCCAAACGGTCGGCGCAAAAGCGTCAATCTCGTCAACCCGCCAAATCCAAGAAGAAACCAAACGGCGCCTCCCGCTTCAAAAAGGTTCGGAATGCGATCTTCCGCATCTTCGGGATCATGCTCCTCGCGGGCTTCGTGGCGGGAGTATTCTTCCTCGCGGGCGGATACCTCGGCCTCGTCCGAAGCGTCAATCAACTCGAAGCCCCGCAAAACGTCGAGACCCATCCCACATACATATACTCCGCCCCGCTCGGCGAATCCGACGGCTCGAAGCGCGTCATCGGAACCATTTTCCAGGGCGAGAACCGGAAGACCGCCTCCCTCGACGAGATGCCTTCGCACCTTCTCAACGCCCTCGTAGCCAAAGAGGACGAGCGTTTCCGCGAGCATGCCGGAGTGGACCTGTGGGGCATCATGCGTGCGCTTTACGTGGACATCCGGGCGGGCGAGGCGCGGGAGGGGGCGTCCACGATCACACAGCAATACGTCCGAAACGCCTATCTTTCACAGGAAGTCTCGGTGACGCGGAAGATAAAAGAAGCTCTCATCGCCATCCAAATCGAGACGGTCGAGGAGAAGGACGACATCCTCGCCGACTATTTGAACACGGCGTACTTCGGGAACAACGCATACGGCATCGAAGCCGCCTCCGAGACGTATTTCAACAAGTCGGTCGCCGACCTCACGGTCTCCGAGTCGGCGACGCTCATCGGACTCGTGTGGTCGCCCTCGACGCTCGGCGAGGACAAGGAGGCGGCGAGGGAACAAAGGGATCTCGGCCTCGAGAGGATGTTCTCGACCGGATACATAAACCGCCAGGATTACGACGCGGCCCTCGCCGAGCCGATGCCCGATGAATGGCCGACGGCTCCCATGATCGAGACCGGACTCACCGGGCCTCAAATAACTCGCAACTTCACAGAACTCGTCCAGGAAGAACTCGTCAATCGGTACGGCGCGAACACCGTCGTCCAGGGCGGACTCAGCGTGGACACGACCCTCGACCTCGAAGCCCAGGCGTCGGCGCAGGAAATAATCTACGGCCCGACGGGATATTTGCCGAACGAGTCCGACCCGGACGCGGCGCTCGTCTCCATTGACCATAACAATGGGCATATCAAGGCGATGGTCGGCAACCGCGACCAGGAAGCGCAGTTCAACCTCGTGACGCAGGCGCAAAGGCAGCCGGGGAGTTCTTTCAAGCCGTTCGCGTACATCGCGGCGCTCGAGCAGGGACTCGACCCGTCCACCGAATTCGTCTCCGAGGAGAAGGAATACACCCTCCCGAACGGCGAAAGCTGGGAGGTCGAGAATTATGAGGAGAACGAGCGCGGCTCCATCAGCCTCACCGAGGCTCTGTGGGAGTCCGACAACACCGTATTCACCGACCTCATCATGAACGTCGGCGGGCAAGGTCTCCAAAACGGCCCCGCCGCCGCCGCCGACGTCGCCAAGCGCCTCGGCATCACCGCCGACTACGGCGAGAATCCCCACCCGTCCATCGTCCTCGGGACGAAGGAAGTCTCCCCGATGGAGCAAACGGTGGCGTACGCGACCATCGCCAACGAGGGCCGCCTCGTCACGCCGACCGCCATCACCTCGGTCACGAGGGACGAGGGGCTCGACAGCGAGGAAGTCCTCCTCCGCGACGAGCAGCCCGAGGGCGAGCAAGTCATCGAGCCGGAGATCGCCAACGAGGCGACCGAAGCCATGATGGGCGACATCATGTGGGGCGTCGCCGACGACGCCGCGCTCGACGGCGGGCGCGACGCCGCCGGGAAAACCGGGACGAGCGAGAGCTATTTCGACTCGTGGTTCCTCGGATACACCCCGAGCCTCACAACCGGAATTTGGATGGGATACGGGGAAGGCGGCGCGACTTTGGAGGACATGATGAGCCGCGAAGGCGCGCTCTACGGAACCATCGGCTCCCCCGACGAAATCTGGGCCGACTATACCGAAGAAGCCCTCGAAGGAACCCCCGCCAACGAGTTCGAGAACGTCGAGCCTCCCCCGCCCCCCGCCGATGTTGCCGCCGCCGCCACACAAGGCGCGACAGAGACCCCGACGACCGCCACCACCGCCACACAGACGGCGACCCCATACGCCGCCGCCCCCCCTGTCGCCACCACCCCGTAACTCGTCCGCGAGCCGACCGGCTCTTCGCCCCGAAACACGTCACAAGAACCGCTTTGTGTCGCGAATCGAAAAACACGCCCTCCGAGACTCTCGATTCACGGTACTTCCCCGGTATTCATGAATTATCCGGGGTGGGCGTCCTCTTCCCGCTCTCCCCCCGCGGCGACTCCACATCCCCGTCAGGCGAACTCTCGAATGGCTCGAGCCGAGGCTCCGGGACGGACGCTTCGCCTACGGGCTTCCCCCACTCCCGAACCGAATTCGGAATCACTCGCCCGTATCCCATCATCCTCCTCGAAACAGCCGACGGGCGCGACTCGCTGAACGCGAGTCGCTATGTGTGCGACCTTTTCAGATTCCGCGCCGAAACCACCTTCGGCTTCACCGAGACGTCCTTCTCCCCCATCACGAGGTATCGCCACGGAAGATCCACGCCGCGCGTGATCCCGATGCGAGTCGTCGAGACGATCTCTCCTTCGGGCGGCTCTCCGGCCTCGATCCGGAGCGGCCCTTCGGAGAGATCGCCGCCGTCGAGCGAAAGCCCCACACCCAGCGACTGCGACAGTTTCCCCGGCCCGTCGCATAAATTATCCGACCTCCCGCGCCGCCGAGCCATTGCCTCGATCCCCTCCATCGGACGGAGCGCGCGAATGAGAACCGCGCTCCCGACCCCCTCCCCCTCGCACACGACGTTTATAAGATGGTGGACGCCGTATGAAAGGTACACATAAGCCAGCCCCGCCCGGTCGAACATCGTCCGATTCCGCATCGTCGGCCCTTTGTATGCGTGGCACGCCGGGTCGTCGGGGCGATACGCCTCCGTCTCGACGATGACGCCGGAGGCGCGGACATCGCCCGAATCATGGGAGAGTGTGCATCCGAGGAGATCCACGGCGACCTCCCTAGGGTCGCGGTTATAAAAGGCGGTCGGGAGGGTTTTCGCGGCGTGCTTCATCGTCTCCGGTGAGGTCGGAAATTTGCCTTGAAAGAAGGTCGAGGTCGAGTCCCGCCTCGGATCGGATGGAGGATTTGAGGAGCGGGCGTACTTGCGTTATCTGGATTTGAAGCTCTCGGAGAACCTCGATGGCGCCGCTCTCCGCCCCGACCATATCTCGGAGGATCGTATTTTCCGTCCGGCTCGCGACGAGTGGTTCGCGGATGTCTTCGATGTACACGAGCGTCCTTCTTCCGCTGCCGCGATCCTCTTCAATCGGGATGATGGCGGTTATTTTGTCGGAGCGCACGAACTTTCCGAAGCCGAGGAAAACGAGTCTGTCAGGCACGATCTTCATAAGTGAAGTATATTCCACGAGTGCGACTTGGCGGAAAAACGAGGAAAATCGAAGGCGACCGCGTCGAACTCCGCCGCCACGAGCGGGCGAATCTCCCATTCTACGAGAAGTGGTACGCCGACCCGGAAATCTGGCGCCTCACAAGCTGGCGAAGCTCCCCGATGAAACCCTCCGAGACGAGGAAGCTCTTCGAGGATCGCGAACTCTCCGGCGCGGACGACTCCTTCGCCATCCACGTCAAAGGCGAAAGCGACCCCATCGGCGTCATCGGCCTCATGAACATAAGCGACGCGAACACGTCGGCGGACCTCTCCATAATCGTCGGCCACCCCGACGACCGCCAACAAGGATACGGAGCCGAAGCCATCGAAGTCATCCTCCGACACGCCTTCGATGAACTCAGCCTGAATCGCGTCGGCCTCTCCGTCTTCGATTTCAACGACGACGCGATGTCCACATACGAAAAACTCGGCTTCGAAGAAGAAGGCCGCCTCCGCCGCGCCATAAAACGAGACGGAGATTTCCACGACGCGATACTCATGAGCGTCCTCGAAAGCGAGTGGGGGGGCGGCTCGCCGTAAAAACCGGGCGGCAAACTCATGGCGCGGATATTTTGTCGGAGAGCGCCGGATAGACTCGCCGGAAGTCCCTTTCATTGAGCGTTACGATCTCTTCGACTTCGACCTTCGTTGCCGCGTGGAGGATGAGCGCATCGTATGTCGCCCCGCCCGCGACGCCCGTCGAGGCGAGATGGGAGATCACATCGGCGTAATCCGCATCCGAGAGCGGCACGATTTGGCAGGTGTCGAGAACGTTTCGTTCGATCAAACGCCGCGCGTCCGTCGGAGAAACGCGAGGCCGGATCGGCAACGTGGTCAAAATCGCATAAAGTTCGGCGACCGAATGCGCCGCGACGACACCGGAGTCCTCTCCCGCTTTGACTCGCTGAAGCCTCGGAAATGCCCGCTCGTGGGCCGGATGCGATTCGACCATCCCCGCGACCAAAACGGAGGTGTCGAGAAGAATCCTCACCCCCGACCGAGAAGTTCCGCCACGCGCCGATCCCGCTCGGCGCGCGCGACATCATCCACGAGAACGTCGCCGGACGCGCGAATCACCATCACACCATCTTTATCCACGATCCTCGCCTCCTCCGGCGCGTAAATCCGAAGATACGTCGCTTCGTCGGTTTCCCGCTCCACGACGAGCGTCGCGCCGGAAACAAGGCCGAGCCGCCGCCGAAGCGCCTCCGGCACCACGAGGCGACCTTCATCGTCGAGAACCACCTCGACGCGCTCACTCATGGACACCCCCGATCCCGTATACCCGATATCACTCGAAAACCCATGACCCATCAAATTTAGCAGAAATCGCCGAAAGTCGTGGCGAACCACTTTATCTGGAAAACCCACGAAAACGAAAACGTGAAAGAAGAAGGGAGTCGAGAGCGACCCGACTCCCGAAGCGGAGCGTCAGCGAAGCGCCTCCCGACTCCCGGTTTTTCAAACAGCCTCCGCCTCCAAAATCGAAACCCCCGCCCCCGTGTCAATCTCCCGCCGGAACGCGAACCCCGACTTTTCGAGGAGTTCTTCATACTCCTTTTGCGTGCGCTGTTTTCCGCCGAGGAGCGTGAGCATCACGATGTCGAGCGTCTTCGAGCGGTCGGGGCCGGAATCGTCGGGGACGATGGATTCAACGAGAAGCACCTTCGCCCCTGCCGGAGCCGCCTTCCGAACCGCCCGGAGGATGGCGACGGATTTCTCGTCGTCCCAGTCGTGGATGATCTCCATGAGAAGGTACGCGTCGCACTCCGGCAACTCATCCCGGAAGAAATCCCCGGCCCGAAGCGAAAGCCGCTCCGAAGCCACGCTCGCTTCCTCGATGACGTGCGGAAGGTCGAAGAGAACGCCTCTCGCCTCCGGCGCGGCGTCGAGGACGGCTCGAAGCAAATGCCCGCTCCCGCCCCCGATGTCGCCGATCGTATGGAAGTTCGAGAAGTCGTATGATGCGAGGACTCCCATTATCGCGCCACGAGCTTTCGCGACCATCGCCCCATTGAAAACACGAGCCTCCTCGGGATGCTCGGCGAAACGCGCCCACAGCCCCTCCGGGAAAACCTCGGGCATCGCCGGAAACCCGGTTCGCGCGGAATGCCCCATCGCATCGAAGCTCCGCCAGAAAACGGGCATGCCCCACATCCGGGCGTGATCCCGCATGGATCGGGGATGATCCTCCCGAAGCATCCGCGAAGCCTCCGAATGCCCGAACATCCCGCCCCGAACCTCGAACACGCCGTGCGACGCGAGAAGGCGGAGGATGCGAGAAAGCGCGTCGGCATCCGCGCCGACGGAATCGGCGAGGTCGTCGGCGGTTCTCGGCGAATCATCGAGCGCGTCGGCGATGCCGAGGTCGGCGACCGTGTGGAGGCACCGCGAGACACAATATCCGGTCGCCATGTTCCACAGCGTGTCGAACGGGTTCGCCCCGTTCTCGACGGCCCGCGCTTCGGGGGTTTCTTTCGTTTCCATTGGTTCTCTCCTTTTCCGGTTCGTGGTTTTCACTGCGGGCTTTCGGATATACTCGAAGTCATGGCCTCCTTTGCGAAAGTCGGCAAAAAGGGCGAGATCGAACTCCCCGAAGACGTGAGGGAAAAAGCACGCCTGAAAGAGGGCGACTCCCTCTCCGTCGAGACGAAAGAAGACGGGAGCATAATTTTGCGCCCGACTCCCCCGGTTCGGGAGTACACCGACGAAGACATCGAAATGTTCGCCCGCGAAGACGAGACGACGTCCGAGGAGAGGGAGCGTTTTCTGAAATGGCTGGATCGTGAACCGCGTTTTCTTGGACGCTAACGTCCTCTTCTCCGCGTCCATCACTCCCGAGGGAAACGCGCGTGCCATCTTCGAGCTTTCCGAAGACCGCACAACTTTGCTCGCCACCGGATACGTCGTAGACGAAGCCACGAGAAACCTCGAACGAAAAGCTCCCTCCCGCCTCTCCGAACTCGAAAATCTCCTCGAAAACGTCGCCATCGTCGAAGAACCTCCGCCGCGTCTCATTGAGGAATTCGCTCCCCTCGTCCCCGACCGCGACGACGCGCCCGTCCTCGCGGGAGCGGTCTCGGGCGGGGCGGAACTTCTCGTCACCGGAAACGAGAGGGACTTCCTCGAAATCGTTCATGGAGATCTCCATCCTTTCTTCGTCATCCCCGTCGAAGCGGGAGTCCGACATGTCGGAAACGCCGGACTCCCGATCACACGGGTTCATCCTCCGAAAGCGTTCACGTCGCTGCCATCGCGTCGCCCGTCGTCGAACCCGTCCCGGCTCGCGCCCATAGTTTTCGCAAAGCCCGCGCGAAGCGTTCCGGCTCCGAGGTTTGCGCCGCGGCGAGATGGTGGAGTCCTTCGTAAACTTCCACTTCGAGGTTCGGGAGGGTTCGCTTCATCCTCTCCGCCTCGCGCTCGAAGGCAGGATGGCTCAAAGTACCGAGCGCGAAATACACCGGGCTTCGGAAAGCGCGGAGGTGTTCCGGGTCGAGGTCGAGCGTCCGGAGGGCGAAATGCAAATCCGACATCCCGACGGCGCGCGCCATCATCCACGACGGCGGAGGGCCGTCGGGACGAGGGAACCGTCCCATCCGCTCCATGGGCGGAAGCGACATGACCTCGTCGGCCTCCTTCCACCACGCCTCGTCCTCCGAAGTCCATCCCTCGTTCGTCGTGCGAGGAGGCTCGACGAGCGCGAGGCTCGCGGACCGCTCCGGATACTTCGCGGCCGAACGCGAGCGAGGAAGTTGCTCCGGCGGAGAGACCCACGAGGTGGACGCTCTCCTCCCCCGCCTCGTCGGCGACGCGCTTTATGCCCTCGACCTCGGACTCGAGAGAATACCCGGACGGCTCGCCTCCCTCCGCGAAGACTTCGAGGTCTTTGAGATGAGCGTGGACTTCGCCCCCGATCTCGGCGAGGAGCGGCGCGTAAAGAATTTCGGCGGGCGTGATCGCCCCCATGAACACAACGCACGGACGATCATTGCCGGGATGTCCGATCCCTTTGTTTTCGGTTTTCATGTCGTTTTCTCCTTTCATAGATTCCATCATCCTCGCGGCGGATCGGGAGGCTCCGGCAACGCCCCGATTTGATGGAGCATGGCGAACCGATCCGGTACGCCCCAATGCTCCACCATCATCCCGTCCTCGAAACGGCACACGTCCATCACACTCATCTCGATGGGCGTTCCCGAACGAACGTCGCTTCCTTTCGCCACCATCCGCGCCCACACTTTGTCGCCATCCGCCACGATGTCTTCGATGGTGATCGAAAGTCCGCCGACTTCGCTCCGGGCGGCCTTTATTTGACTCTTCAAAATCTCCGGCCCCGGAATGTCGGTCGGCGCGAGATATTCATGCTCTGAGAATTTCTCCGCGCACACCTCGTCGGCGACGGAGAGGTCGCCCTCGTTGAAGCCGCGCTCGATGACGCGGCGGAAGAGTTCGACGTTGCTCATGTACTTCGCTCCTTTCCTCGAATCCACCTTTCCAGTGTGGGACGGAAGAGGGAAGGCCGCATCTGCCAGGCGGACAATTCTCGGGAAGTTCCCGGTTGTCCGGGTGGATAACGACGGAGTATGTTTTCGATTTTCTCCTCTCCGGCGGATGCTTCACTTCCTCGCTTATCGCGGAATCCGCATCGGCGCGCCGTGCTCGAGCCAACGCGCCGCCTCGGGCGAAAGAAGCTCCTCGACTCGACGGTGGTATCGGTAGAGTTCCGCTTCGGTGAGGACTTCGCGCCATCTTCCGTTCGTGCCTTTGAAGAGGAAGGATTTCGCGCCTCCCTCGAAGACGCGCTCGAAGTCGCCGACTTTGCCGGAGTTCTCGCGCATCCCCTCGAAGGTGCATCGGGCGACGGCTTCCGGCCACGACGCTTCATGAACTTCGATCTCCAAAAACGCCCCGACGCGGCGCATCTCGCGTTCGAGGTCTCTTTTGAGGTCGCCGAAGTGGACGAAGAGGACGTTCGGCTCGTCCCGGAGTTCCCACCACGAGGCGATGTGGCGCATGAGTGGGGCGTCGGAGATCCACGCCTCGAAGAACCCGTGGATGTCGCCGTCGAACTTCGTCGTCGGCTCGACACCGCGTTTCACGGCTTCGGCGTTGAGGCGGGCGATGAGGTCGGCTCGCAAATGCCTCGCGTGGTTGAAAAGAGACATGAACGCATCCCGCCCGTCCCTCCCGACCACGATGTATTTCGCGGTGTCGAAGATGGGGATTCCGTCGGCGGGGGTGTGGGTCTTTATGTACCGGCGGTGAGTCTGCGCCGCGTAACGCGCCTTTATTTCGTCGAAGTCGTATATGAGGCCGTCGAACCACACCCCGATCTCCATCGCCGTGCCCGGAAAGTCCCCGTCGGGCCACAAAAGCGAGGCGACTATGGTTTGCATCCACGTCGTCCCGCACTTGGCGGGCGTGCATATGAAGATATCGCCGGGACGATGGTCGTATGCCCTCCACCGCTCGCCGTCCACGATGGGCGTTCTGTAAACCGTTCGTTGCGCTCTCATCTTCCTCCTCTTCCGGCACGCGAGCATGAACGCACGCTCACCCGTCCTCTCTATGTTTCGACGATTCGCTCCTTTCCACAAAAGCATGATGCTCCCCGCCGAAGAACGGCACATCCCACAAATGAGTGATTTTCGAAGCTCGACATCGGCGCTCCCTCGCCTTTCATCCTCCGGCCACTCCCGGCAGAGCCGCCCTTTCGACGCCATTATGGAAGGCGGTTCTTGCAAAACTCCTTTTCGGAGCGTCGTTTTTGCAAGTTATTTCGGGGAATCGTGTCTGGTGGCGTCCTCCACATCCGGAGGTGCGTCGCCACAGCCTCCACGGCTATGCTAAATTCACGGGTGGAGCGTACCGTCAACGAAAGCGAGCGAGGGACATGAAGCGGAAATGGGCGGTGGCGAGGGATCCCGAAGTCGTCAGCGGCGCTTTGGTTTTCGCCGGAACCCGTGTCCCGGCCGAGATACTCGTGGATTATTTGAAAGCGGGCGACACGCTCGACCGTTTCCTCAAAGGGTTTCCAACCGTCAGCCGCGAGCAAGCCGAGGCGTTTTTGGAAGAGGCACTCGAAGCCGTCGAGTCGGACTTTGCGCGTTCTGCTTGATGAGAACGTGGACTCGCTTTTAGCGAGCCTCTTCGATGAAAGGTGCGAGGTTTCGACAGTTCGCGCTCGCAAATGGGATGGCAAAAAGAACGGCGAGCTTCTCCGGCTGGCGGAGGTGGAATTCGATGCCTTCGTCACTATGGATTGAAACCTCGAATACCAGCAAAATCTGAGGGTGTTCGATCTCGGTGTGATCGTCCTTCACGCCCGGAGCAACGCATACCCGGCAGTCGCCCCGACCATGCCGGAAGTGAATGAGAAACTGCAAAAGATCCAGCCCGGAGAGGTCATCCACGTTCCGGGCTGAGAGCCGATTTCGGGAAGCACGCTCACGCCCCGCCGACATTTCCAGTTTTCACCAAGAACCGGAGCGTCGCAAAGCGACGCGGCCTCACGAACGAACGGAAGCCCCGAACCTCTCTTCGAGCTTCGCGGAAATATTCCGAAGCTCCCCCTCGACTATTTCATCCGTGAGCGTTTCATCGCCTTGAAAAACGAAGCCGAACGCGACGCTCTTCTTTCCTTCGGAGATTTGCGCGCCCTCGTACACGTCGAAGACGCGGGACTCGACGAGAAGGTCTCCGCCGGACTTCTCGATAGCCGCGAGCATATCTCCGACCGGGACATCCTTTCCGACGACGACGGCGAGGTCGCGAGGGACGGCGGGAACGTTCACGAAGGTCTCGAAGCGAGGCTCCGGATCGGGGCGGCACGTCGAGAGGTCGAGTTCGAGCGCGGCGACGGGCCACCCTTCGATGTCAAATTTCTCGGCGACCTCGGGATGGATTTCCCCGACCCACCCGATGCTTTCGCCCGCGACTTTCACGGTCGCCGAACGTCCGGGATGGAGGAACGACTCCCCGCCCGGCTCGAAATTCGCGTCCGGGACGAGTCGTTCGACGAGTCCTTTCGCCTCGAAGAAACCCGCCTCGAAAACAGATGCGTTCCATCCGGCGGGTCGCACTTCTCCCGCGAGGATGACCCCGACGCGAGCTTCCTCCGAAACGCCCATGAGCGAAGTTTCCTCTCCGTCTTTCTCCCCTCTCGCCCGGAAGCGGAGGGCGGCTTCGCGGTCGAGGGTTTCGGTCGGGGTGAAGATGTGGCCGACTTCGAAGATGCCGTTTCCGGGAGCGCCGAAGGCCCGGTTTCGGGCGGTCGCGTCGAGAAGTCCGGGGAGCATCGAGGTTCGAAGCTCGGACATCTCGCGGCTGAGCGGGTTCGCGAGCCGGACGGGTTCTCCGTCGAGTCCGATGTCGTTCCGCCACCGGGGCGGGCCGAACGGATAAAGCATCGCCTCGGACAAGCCGAGGTTAGCGAGAAGATGCCGGAGGCGGCGCGTCCTTTTTTGAGAGTCCGTGAGTCCGCCGGGGAGGGAGGTTTTCGGAAGAGTCTCCGGGACTTTGTCGAGGCCGATTAGCCGCCCGACTTCCTCTATGAGATCCGCCTCCCGCATGAGATCCCGACGAAACGTCGGCACGAGCGCGGAGAGGCGCCCATCTCCCTCCTCGACTTCGCATCCGAGCCTTTCGAGTATGGACACCGCTTCGTCTTTCTCGACGGGCATCCCGAGGAGAAGCTCCGCCCGGTCGAGACGCATCGGGACTCGCCACGGCTCGGCGGGGTTCGGATAGTGGCTCGAAGTATCGGCGGCGATGTCTCCGCCGGATATGTCCGCGACGAGGGATGCGACCCTCTCCATTGCGAAGTCCGCCATGTTCGGGTCGAGTCCGCGCTCGTTCCGCCCCGATGCGTCGGTGCGGAGGCCGAGACGCGATGAGGTTTCGAGGATGTTCCTTCCGTTGAAAGTGGCGACTTCGATGAGGATGTCGCGGGTGTTCTCCCCGACTTCGGCGTCTTCGGCGCCCATCACCCCGGCGATGACGAGGCCGCGCTCCTCGTCGGCGATGACGAGCATGTCGCGTTCGAGTGTCCGCGTCGAGCCGTCGAGGAGGGTCATCTTCTCTCCGTCCTCCGCCCGTCGGACGACGATGCCGCCTCGAACCTCGGACGTGTCGAAGATGTGGTTCGGCTGTCCGGTTTCGAGCATCACGAAGTTGCTCGCGTCCACGATCGGGTTTATGGGGCGCATTCCGGCGGCGAAGATCCACCGCTTCATTTTCAGCGGAGTTTTCGCCTCCGGGTCGAGGCCGGACACCCTTCGAAGATCGTACCGGGGACACAAATCCCCGTCCTCGACGCGGAGCGAATATTCGTCCGTCGGCTTTCCACCCGTCTCGAAGGAGACCTCGGGAATTCGGAAATCGGTGCGGAAAACGGCGGCGAGTTCGCGGGCGACGCCGATCACGCCCCAAAGATCCGGACGGTTCGGCGTCACCTCGATGTCGAGAACGGTCTCTCCGACCGGAAAATATTCCTCGACCGGAGTCCCGACCTCATACGAATCATCGAGGAGGAGAATGCCTCCATGCTCGTTCGAGATTCCGAGTTCGCGCTCGCTCATCATCATCCCGAACGATTCGAGGCCGCGGAGCTTCGCCTTTTTGAGCTTCGTCCCGTCGGCCATCACGCTCCCCGGAAGGACGACCGGGATGCGTACGCCGGGATACGGGTTGGGAGCGCCCGCCACGATCTGAACTTCCCGACCCCCGATATCCACCTTCGCCACCGAAAGACGGTCGGCGTTCGGGTGCGGCCCGAACTCGACGACTTCCCCCACGACGACCTCGCCGTCGGCTACGCCGAAACGGTACACGCCGTCAATCTCCTGTGAATAAAGCGTGATCGCCTCGACGAGTTCATCCACTCCGAGATCAATGTCCACGTATTCGCGGAGCCAGGTTATGGGAACTCTCACGTGCATTCCTTTCCGGACGGGTGAATGACGGTTTGTGGAGTCATGGGTCGAGAAAACTCGGTCGATCTCACGAAGCGAAGCGATCTCACGGCCTCACCGGGAGCGACTCAAAACTGGCGGAGGAATCGGAGGTCGCCCTCGAAGAACATGCGGAGGTCGGGGACGCCGTATTTGACCATCGCCATGCGATCCGGCCCGAAGCCGAAGGCGAAGCCTGTGTATTCCTCGGTGTCGTAGCCGACTTCTTCGAGGACGTTCGGGTCAACCATCCCCGCGCCGCCGAGCTCGAGCCAGCCATCGCCCCAACTCACGTCCATCTCGACCGACGGCTCGGTGAAGGGGAAGAAGCTCGGGCGGAGGCGGACTTCGGTGCCTTCGTCGAAGACATGCCTCGCCATCGCCGCGAGCGTGCCTTTCAAATGGGCGAG
>JACDAJ010000205.1 GCA_013695475.1 Rubrobacter sp.
TGGCGGAGTCTCAAGCGTTCGGAGGAGAATCTCCGTCGGCGGGAGAGGCGGTTCCGGGGGATCGTGGACAAAGCCGCCGACGCCATTGTGATCCACGCTTTCTCCGGCGAAATCCTCGATGCGAACCTCTCGGCGCGCGAGTCGCTCGGGTATTCGAGCGGCGAACTCCTCGGGAAGCATATCTCGGAGATAGAGGGCGACTTCGACCCCGAGGCCGCCGAACGCCACCGGGAGCTTTTGCTCGCCGGGGAGCAATTGACCGTGGACGGAACTCACATAAGGAAGGACGGCTCGACATTCCCCGTCGAGACGCGCCTCGGCATGATGGAGTCGGACGGGGAGAGCGCGGTCCTCTCCCTCGCCCGCGACGTGAGTGAGAGCCGGAAAGCGACGGGGGAGCTTCGCGCCAGCGAGGGGAGGAGCCGGGCCGTGCTTCGCTCCATCCCCGACGCCGTGTGCCGAATCTCCCGCGAAGGCGAATACCTCGACGTGTGGGCCGGGGATGTCCGGAGGCTTTACCAGCCGAGGGAGGTCGTTCTCGGGGGAACCGTCCGGAGCATCCTCGGGGATGAGGTCGCCGACCGGTTTCTTCCGCTCGTGGGGAAGGCGATTGACTATGGAGAGATCCAGACCATCGAGTACGCGCTCGATTCCCCGGAGGGGGAGTTCGAGATCGAAGCCCGCATCGTCGCAAGCGGGGAGGGCGAGGCGATATATTTCGCCCGCGACGTGAGCGAACGGAACGCGGCGATACGAAGTTTGAGAGGGAGCGAGGCCCGGAACCGCATGATCCTCGAGTCCATCCCCGACCTCGTGTTCCGCTTCGACCGCGACGGCGTATACCTCGACTACCACGCCAGCGAGACGAGCGGACTATACGTGTCGCGCGACGAGATCATTGGGAGGACGCTCGACGAGACCGTTCCTCGGGAGGTCGCGGACGAGGCTCTTCGCCGGATAGCCGCCGCCCTCGACGAAGGCGGCATGCAATGTTTCGAGTATCGGCTCGACCCTCTGGATCCCCCCGGCGGGGTGGCGTACTTCGAGGCGAGGATGGTGAAGAGCGGCCCCGGCGAAGTTACGTGCTTCGCCCGGGACATCACGGGGCAAGTGGGGGCGATCGAGGATCTCCGCCGCAGCGAGGCCCGGAACCGGGCGATGCTCGACGCGATCCCCGACGCCGTTTTCCGCTATGGGCGCGGCGGCGAATACCTCGACGTGCATGTGAACGAGGAGTTCCGGGCTTACGGCGACCCGGAGAGCTTCTTCGGAAAGACCGTGGGGGATGTCCTTCCATCCGACATCGCCGAGAAATTCATCCGGGAGATCTCCGAGGTTCTCGAGGCGGGTGGGATGCGCGAGTTCGAGTATGACATCTCCGCCGGGGGCGGGGATTTCCACCGCGAGGCGAGGATGGTGAGGAGCGGCGAAGGCGAAGTCACATGCTTCGTGCGGGACATCGGCGAGAGAAAGGAATTCGAGTCGTGGATAAAGCGCCTCGCGTACCATGACGAACTCACCGGCCTCCCGAACCGGGCCGCTTTCATGGAGCGTCTCGCCGCCGACGAGCCGGACGAGCCGGAGGAATCGGCGGTGGCGGTCGCCATCGTGAGCCTCCGGGGCTTCGAGAAAGTGAACGACTCGCTCGGGAGGGAGGCCGGGGACCGCCTCCTCTCGATGGTCGCCCGGCATATGCACGGATTCTTCGGGGAGACGGGCGAGGTCGCCCGCTTCGGGGGGGACGAGTTCGCCATCCTCCTTCGCGGCTCCGGTGGCTTCGAGGAGGTTTTGCGGCTCATAGAAAAGGGGCAGCAAATTTATCCGCGCATGCCTTTTCTCCTCGATGAGATGGAGGTGTTTTTGCGGGCGGACGTCGGGGTGGCGGCGTTCGAGGAGGGGGACACGCCGGAGGAGGTGGTACGGAAGGCGTCGGTGGCGCTTTTTGAGGCGAAGGGGAATCCGGAGTCCGACTATAAAGTTTATGACGGGAGCATGGGCGAGAGGGCTGTGGAGCGGCTCCGGCTGGAGCGCGACCTCCGCCTCGCCCTCGAATACGGGCAACTCGAAGTTCATTATCAGCCGGAGGTTTTCCTTTCGAGCGGGCGTATATACAGCCTCGAAGCGCTCGCGAGGTGGAACCATCCCGAGCACGGGGCCATAAGCCCGGGTTTCTTCATCCCGCTCGCCGAGGAGTCCGGCCTCATCATCCGTCTCGGGGAGTACGTACTCGAGGAGGCGTGCCGCCGGATGCGGATGTGGCGCGAGGCGCTCTCGGAGGCGGCGCCGTGTTCGGTGAGCGTCAACGTTTCGGCTTTTCAGCTTCGGCAGAGGGACCTCGTCCCGCGCATCTCCCGCGTCCTCGAGGAGAACGGCCTGGAGCCGGAGTGCCTTCAAATCGAGATCACCGAAAGCGCGGCGATGGAGGATCTCGGCTCGTGCCGCCGCGTCTTCGGCGAACTGAAGGAACTCGGGATACGCATCGCCCTCGACGACTTCGGCACGGGATACTCCTCGCTCTCATACCTCCGCCAATTCCCGATAGACTCCCTCAAAGTGGACCGCTCCTTCGTCTCGACGCTGGAGGACGACCCGCAAATGGCGAACGTGGTCGGCTCCATAATCGAGCTCGCCCACGCCCTCGAGCTCGAAGTGGTCTCCGAAGGCATCGAAACCCCCGGACAACTCTCGACGCTGCGTCGCCTCGGCTGCGACATCGGGCAGGGATACCATTTCTCGCGCCCCGTCCCGCCCGAGGAGGCGCTCGACCTCCTCGCGTCGTGGCAGACTTTGGATTTGCTTCACGGCTCGGGGTAGGTCGCTTCGCTCCGGGGAGTGGAGAGTAGGGGAAAGACAAGGGGTTGAAATATCCACCGACGAAGTCCCGTTCGAGTTCGGTTGGGGATGGGGTGGAGGTTTTTTAGACGATCAAGAACTCGGATTCTCGGGCGAGTTTCGATGCGCCTTCGAGGTCGAAGAGTTTGTCCGCGAGATAGCTTCCTTCGAGGTTCGGCGGCAAGTATGGTTGAAACTTCGACTCGTCGCCGCGCTGTTTTTCCGACACGAGCCGGGAAAGGTCTTCACGCGAAAGACGTTCCTCGGCGTTTCGTATTTTATGGAGCGCGTCTCTGGCGAGAGTCGCGGAGAGAGTGTCGGGGTCGGATCTCATGTCTATGTCGAGGTCGCCGAACCTCCGCACTTCGCAGACACCGCTATCTTCGAGGAGGGCGGCGATGGTCGCGTTGATTCTTCCTCCGGCGTATGTGTGGAGTCGGAGACCTCCTTTATGGGATACGATGGGGCATCGGTCTTTTTTGAGGAGGGTTCCGATTTCGTCCCTCATCCACCGTATTTCCTTTTGTCCGATGTCGTCCACGAAAGGAAACTCCCGCTCGGAGATGAGTATGCTTCTCATTTCTTCGGCGATTTCTTTTCCGAGGAAGCCACCCGCCCCGTGCCACCTCGGGGCTTGCGCGCCACCGAACGGCTCCGCGACGACGAGGTTTTTATGGAGATCCACATCCGTCGCGAGCCACACCCTCCCCGCGAGAAGGAAGGTGAACATTTCGTCTTTTTGTCGGCGGACGAACATGCTTTCGAGCGTCCCGACCTTCGTGCCGTCCTTCATTTTGACGACGACTTCCGAGGCGGTCGCGAAGACGCCGTAAAGATTGAAGAAGTTCATGCCGCCGAAGATTTTTTCGCCTTCTTCCCCGAGTACGAGGACGTGCTCGACTCGTTCGAGGATGCCTTTTTCGAGGAGGTGATCCACGACGCCGTCGAAGTCCTCGCGGCTTATGTCCCGGAACGGCGCCGGCCCCCGCAAAGAATTCCATAATGCGTCCCTTCGCACGGAAGACCTTTCGACCACTCGCGCCAGAATTTGATGGAGGAATACGGGCAAATTCGCGGAGGACGGCTCGACTTTCTCGATGAACTTTTGGCTCGCGAGGCTGACGAGGGCGACCGCTTGAAGAAGGTTCTCGGGGTCTCCGGTGAAGAACTCGATGTGCGGAGTCTGGCCGGAACGCCTCCCCGTCCTTCCCATGCGCTGTAAAAATGAGGAGACGGTGAATGGCGCGTCGAGCTGGAGGACGAGATCGAGGTCGCCCACGTCTATGCCGAGTTCGAGCGTGGACGTGCTCACAATGGTGGCGGCCGTCTCCGTCGCCATGAATTTGTCCTCGGCTTCTTCGCGGAGGTCGCGGGAGACGGACGAGTGGTGTACGAACACGTCCACGTCGCGGCTTTTGAAAGCCTGGCGAACTTCCTCGGTCGCGGCCCGTCCTTGTGTGAAGAAGATGCTCTTTTTGCCGAGGGCGCGAGGCACGGCGGCTGCGGCGGTTTCCTCCGGCTCTCCGGCGACGTAATGGATGGACACCCTTCGCACTGTCTTTTCGCGTGGGGGGTCCACGACCGTCCGCTCCCGACCGCTCGTTCCTTGCATCCACACAGACAAATCCTCCGGGTTGCCGACGGTAGCGGAAAGCCCGATCCGCTGCATGTCTTTATCCGAGACGCTTTGTATGCGTTCGAGGAG
>JACDAJ010000242.1 GCA_013695475.1 Rubrobacter sp.
TCCGGCATCCGAATGTGATACGTCCCCCGGTGGCGAAACGTTGGCGGCGTTTCATCACCCATGCTCGGCATGGAACATCGGGTACGAAAAATGCTATGCTTCTCCGTCAAGTTGGCGGGAATGCGATGTGGAGGGGAGAAAGCGACATCTTCGACCGTTTTTTGAACGGGGTCGAGTGGGCCGGGAATCGGCTGCCGCATCCGTTCATGATCTTTATTTACCTCGCCCTTTTCGTCGTCGTCATCTCGTGGTTCGTGAGTTTGTTCGGGGTTTCCTTCGAAGACCCGGCGGGCGGCGAAGAGACTCCGGTGGTGAGCATGTGATCTCCACCGAGGGCCTCCAGTTCGTCCTCACCGACACCGTGACGAACTTCGTCGAGTTCCCCGTCTTCGGCCTCGTCGTCGTCCTCCTCCTCGGCATCGGCCTCGCCCAGAAAACCGGACTCATCGAGACTCTCATGCGAAAAGTCATCATCGCGTCCCCGAGAAGCCTCGTCACGTACGCCATCGTGTTCGCGGGGATCATCGGAAGCTGGGCCTCCGACGCCGCGACGGTCATCGTCCCTCCCCTCGCCGGACTCATATTTTTGAAGCTCGGGCGGCATCCGCTCGCGGGCGTCGCGGTCGGTTTCGCGTCGGTGAGCGCGGGTTTCAACGCGAATTTGCTCATCGCCGCCACCGACGTGCTTCTCTCGGGCATCTCGACCTCGGCGGCTCAAACCGTGGAGCCGAACGCCGTCGTCTCCCCCCTCGACAATTTGTATTTCATAAACGCCTCGGTGTTCATGCTCACCATCGTCGGCGCGCTCGTCTGTGAGAAGATCGTGGAGCCGAGGCTCGGAGAATACCGGGGCGCGGGTTCGGGAGGGGACATCGAAGAAGTCTCCGCCACCGAGAACCGGGGACTTCGGAACTCGCTCATCGCCACGATCCTCTTCGTCGTCGTCCTCGTCGCCTCGATCCTCCCGGCGAACTCGCCGCTCCGGGGGGAGGACGGAGCGATATTCGACGGGCCGCTCCTCTCCGGGATCGTCGTCGTGCTTTTCGCGCTCTTCGTGGTCGTCGGCCTCGTATACGGCATCACGGTCGGGACGATCGCTTCGGCGGCGGACGTGCCGAGGCTCATGGCGGAGGCGGTCGTGGATCTCTCCGGCCTCATCGTGCTTTTCTTCGCGGCTTCGCAGTTCATCGCGTACATCGAGTTCACGAACATGTCCACGTGGCTCGCCGTCGTGGGGGCGGATTTCCTCCAAAGTTTGGAGCTCACCGGACTCATCGTGATCCTCGCGTTCATCTTCCTCGCCGCGACTTTGAATCTCCTCATAACGGGCGGCACTTCGCAGTGGGCGATAATGGCCCCGACTTCGTCCCTCTTTTCATGCTCCTCGATTACAACCCGGCGTACACGCAGCTCGCGTTCCGCATCGCCGACTCCTCGACGAACATCATCACCCCGCTCAACGTCTTCGTCCCGATGGTCATCGTCTTCATGAAGGAATACGACGAAGACGCGGGCTTCGGAACGCTCTTCTCGCTCATGCTCCCGTACACGATTTTCTATCTCGCATCATGGACGATCCTCTTCATAATATGGAACCTCATCGGACTCCCCATCGGGCCGGGGGTTTTCCAAGACCTCGGGCCGTGAAAGCCGATGAAAGCCTTCCGGTATAATCCGGCGCGTCGTATCTTTGAGGGAAGGGAAGAAACAGCGTGAGCAAAATCCTTCGATATCTCACCGAACATCACACCGACATGCTCGACGACCTCGAAGAGTTCGTCACCCGTGAAAGCCCCTCGTACGACAAAGCTCGCATGGACTCCTTCGCCGAGTTCCTCGCCGGGTACGCGAAAGGACTCGGCGCGGAGGTCGAGATAGTCCCGGTCGAGGAGCGAGGCAACCACCTCCGGATCACATGGGGCGACGAGGCCGCCGATAAACCCATCCTCATCCTCGGCCACTTCGATACCGTATGGCCCGCCGGGACGCTCGAAACGATGCCCTTCCGCATCGAAGACGGCGGCGTCGCCCGCGGCCCCGGCGTCTTCGATATGAAGGGCGGCCTCGTTCAAGGTTTTTGGGCGATGAAGGCTCTCCGCGAACTCACGGACTTCGACCGTCCCGTCGTCTTCTTTTGCAACTCCGACGAGGAGGCTCACAGCTATTTCTCACGCGACCTCATCGAGAAAGAAGCGAAGAACGCCCGCGCCGCACTCGTCCTCGAATCCTCGAACGGCGGGAAGATGACGACGAGCCGGAAGGGCGTCGGGGTTTTCGAGGTCGAGGTTACGGGGAGGGAGTCGCATGCTGGATCGAACCCGTTCAAAGGAATCAGCGCGATAGACGAGATGGCTCGCCTCGTCCTCGAACTCCACTCCCACACAAATCCCGAGACCGGAACCACCGTGAACGTCGGGACCATCGAAGGCGGCACCGTCGTCAACGTCATAGCCGGAAAAGCGAAGGCGAAAGTGAACCTCCGCGTCATGGACGAGGCGGAGGCCGAGAGGATGTCGGAGGCCATACGGAGCATCGCGCCGCACCACGACGAGGCGAAAGTCGAAGTTCGCGGCGGCATCGTCCGTCCGCCCATGATCCGGGGCGAAGGGGTCGCGAGCCTTTTCGGCCGCGCCCGCTCCATCGCCGCCGACCTCGGCTTCGACCTCGGCGAGACGATGAGCGGGGGCGGCTCCGACGGGAGCTTCGCGGCCCACGCCGGAACCCCGACCCTCGACGGGATGGGCGCCGTCGGACAGGGGGCGCACGCCACCCACGAGCAAATAAAAATAGACACGATGCCCGGGAGAGCCGCGCTCGTGGCGCGCATGATCGAAACAATATGACGACTGGCGGAGACCGCGAACGGGTACCATCGCCCATACGACGAAAGCAAAACGGGAGGAAGCCATGAGCGAAAAACAAGATCGAGACATCGAGAAAGTCTATTCGACGGAGGATTTCGTAGCCAAACTCCGCCGCCTCGCCGACGCCCTCGAAACGGGCGAGCGCTTCGAAATACAAGTCGCCGGAGAAAGGATATACGTTCCCGAGCGGGCCGAATTCACCGTCGAGCACGAGCGCGAAGACGACGAGGAAGAACTCGAATTCCAGTTGAAGTGGGTGAATTCGTAAGTCGAGCCTCCCGCCACCAAAAATAGAACGCCCCTCCGAGTTTCGTCACCGGAGGGGCGTTTTCATGCGACGAGGAATTCGCTAATTCTGCAAAATCTCGAAGATTCCCGCAGCCTCCATCCCGCCGCCGATGCGCCTCCATAGACGGCGAGGTGTGTCTATCACTTTGGCCGTGGCGACTGCGGTGTCTCTCTGTTATCTTAAATCATGATATCGAGGATCGAACCGAGGTGCGAACGTATTGTTTCCGACTGTCGAGCAACTCGAAAACGCCATGATGGGACTGCCCGCCCCGGAGCGGGCGCGTCTGGCGGAGCGCCTCATCGCCAGCCTCGACGAAGACTCCGAAGTCGAACGGGCATGGGCCGCGGAGATCCGCCGCCGTGTGGAGGAGCATGGAAATGGAACCGCCGCGACCACGCCCGCGTCCGAGGTCTTCGATCGGGTTCGGTCGCGAATCCGGTGAAACCAGCCGTATTTCTCGCGGAAGCGGAGACCGAGTTCGCGGAAGCCGCAATTTTCTACGAATCACAATCACCCGGCCTCGGAAACGACTTCATCGCCGAAGTCGAACGTTCGGTGGATGAAATTTCACGCCACCCGGAACTCGGCGCATCGTATTTCGAGGACACACGCCGCATTTTCGTCCGACGCTTCCCGTTCAGCGTTGTTTATCAAGAAAGAACCGAACGAATTCTGATTTTCGCCGTCGCCCACCAACGCAGAAAACCGGGATACTGGCGCGACCGGAATAAAGAGAGTCCGGGTGAATCGTTCGATGCCCGGCGTGGTCGCTTCGCCTTTGGCTCCGCTCCGGTTATTGGTTATTGGTTGTTGGTTACGGGTTATTGGCAAATACAAAAACCAAAAACCGGGAGCGAAGCGACCCCGATTCGGTAGTCGAGAAAAACGAGTGGCGAATGCGGGGAAGAATTAACCGGACTCGGCATAACCCGCAAATCTCCACATCGAAAAAGGCCGGGAAACCATCTCCCGACCCTCCACGATAATCCCTCCGCTAATTCTGCAAATTCTCGAAGATTCCGGCGGCTCCCATCCCGCCGCCGATGCACATCGTGACCATGCCGTAACGACCACCGCGACGCTTCATCTCATGAATTAATTGAACGGTGAGCTTCGTCCCGGTCGCGCCCATCGGATGCCCGAGGGCGATGGCTCCGCCGTTCACGTTCGTCTTCTCGAAGTCCATCCCGACCTCCCGGATCACCGCGAGTGCCTGTGCGGCGAACGCCTCATTGAACTCGATGAGGTCAATGTCATCCATCGAAAGCCCGGTCTGTTCGAGAACCTTCGGAATCGCCACCGTCGGCCCGACCCCCATGATGTCGGGTCGCACGCCCCCGATGGCGAACCCGACGAACCGAACGAGCGGAGTGAGACCGCGACGCTCCGCCTCCTCGCGTTCCATAACCACGACAGCCGCCGCGCCATCGCTCCTTTGCGAAGAGTTCCCCGCCGTAACGGTTCCGCCGTCCATGAACGCGGGGCGGAGTTTGGCGAGCTGTTCGGCGGACGTGTCGCGCGGCCCTTCGTCGCGACGAAACGTCGTGTCCATGCGCTGCGTCTCGCCGTTGTCGTCCACCCACTCGTAGTTCACGTCAAGCGGGGTGATCTCCTCGTCGAAGCGGCCCGAGTTCACGGCGTCCCTCGCCCGCTCGTGGCTGCGGAGCGCGAACTCGTCTTGATCCTCACGCGATACCCCGAACTCCTTCGCTACCCGCTCCCCCGTGAGTCCCATACCCATATAAATGGACGGGTTCATCTCGATGAGCTTCGGGTTCGGAGCGAAGAGCGGCATGTTTATAGTCGTTGACATATGCTCCGTCCCGCCCGCGATGATCGTCTTCGCATTCCCGACCATGATCCGCTCGGCGGCGGTGGCGATGGTCTGCAAACCCGACGAGCAAAACCGATTCACAGTCTGAGCCGGAACGGTATCCGGAAGTCCCGCCAAAAGCGAGCATTGCCGGGCGATATTATTCCCCTGCGTTCCCTCGGGAATCGCGCACCCGATAATCACATCTTCGATCTCTTCTTTCTCAACCCCGCCCGACCGCTCGATGGCCGCCCGAATAGCGGCGGCTGCCATGTCGTCGGGCATCGAGCCGCGAAGCGTCCCGCGAGGAGCGCGCCCCACGGCGGTGCGAACCGCCGAAACTATCACTGCTTCGTTCATGAATCCTCCTTCGTCGGATTGGTTATTGGTTGGTCGCTTCGCTCCCGGTTATTGGTTGTTGGTTTTTGGTTTTTGCCAATAACCGCCAACCAATGACCTCAATTACGCAACGGCTTCCCGGTGCGGAGCATCGCCTCGATCCTCTCATGCGTCTTCTCATTCTCAAGGAGTTTGAGGAAACCTTCCCTCTCCAGTTTGAGCATATGCTCCTCCGGAACCCATTGCCCGAGCGAAAGGTCGCCGCCCGTGAGTACGCGCGCCGCTTGCCCGGCGACCACACCATCATATTCGCTGGCGTAATGGCCCCACTGCAACGTGAGGACCCCCACCTCGAGCGCGGCCCGCGCCGAACGCCCGGCGGCGTATACGTTCGCCCCATGCTCCGGCGGCGCGTACCCGTCCGAGAGGTCGAGGACTTCGCGCTTCGCCGTGGAGATGAGATGCTCGGGGTTCATCACCACCCGGTCATCTTCGTCGAGGAAGCCAAGCTCCCTCGCTTCGAGGCCGCTCGCCCCGACCTTCGCCGTCGCGATCGTCTCGAAGGCTTTTTGCAGAAACGGAAGCACCGGAGCTTCCGGGGCGTTCTTTATGGACTTCGAGACGATTCGCCTCGCAAGCTCCTTCGTCCCGCCGCCCGCCGGAATGAGTCCGACGCCCGCTTCGACGAGGCCCATATATGTTTCGCCCGCCGCGACGACCCGATCCGAGTGGAGACATATTTCGAGTCCGCCCCCGAGGGTCTGTCCCTTCGGCGCGGAGACGACGGGCTTGTCGGAGTATTTGAAAGCCATGAGGAGGTTTTGGAGAGCGGAGACCCTCTTCTCGATCATGGAGAGCATCCCGCCCTTCGCCGCGAAAGCGACCTCCCCGAGATTCGCCCCGACGCAGAAATTATCGCCCTCGTTGCCGATGACGAGGCCGACGATGTCGTCACGATCCAAAGCGGCGAGCGCTTTTTCGCCCATCGCGAGCGTGCTTCCGTCAATGGAGTTCCCCCGCGAGTGGAATTCGAGGCAGAGAACGCCGTCGCCGAGGTCGAGGAGGCTCGCGGAGTCGTTCCGTTCGATTTCCTTCCCTTCGTCGCGGAGTCGGTCGAGCGGAATATATAGCGGGTCTTCGCGGACGGGTTCGTACTTTTCGGAGACGGGACTGTATGCGACCTCTCGCCCGTTCTCTTCTTTATAAAAGTTTTCATTGCCCGCGCCGAGCATTTCCTCGACCCACTCGGCGACTTCGATGTCGAGGGACTTCATCCGGTTCACCGTCTCCTCGACGCCGAGCATGTCCCACGTCCGGAACGGCCCGGCTTTGTGGCCGAAGCCCCACTCCGTCGCGTGGTCCGCGTCCACGAGGGTGTCGGAGATTTCGGGTATGCGACGGGCGGAATATGCGAGGTACGGGAGCATCGTGTCGCGCAGGAAACGGGCGTGCCTGTCCGACTCGGCTTTGTCCATGATGAACTGGAGACGGCTCGCGAGGTCGCCCTCCTCCCTCGCCTGCGGGACGAGCGGGACGTTCGGGTCCTCGGCGGGCTTGTACTCGAAGGTTTCGAGATCGAGTACGTCGAAGACGGTCTTCCCGTCGCGCTTCGTCCGCTTGAAAAAGCCCGACCCCGTCTTGTTTCCGAGGAGGTTCTTCTCGAGCATCTCCTTCAGTTTCGGGTGCGGTTTGAGATCCTCGCGGGACTCGTCCTCGGGAACCGCCTCATACAAATTCTCGGCGACTCCGACGGCGATGTCGAGGCCGACGGTGTCGTTCAGCCGGAAGGTCGAGGTTTTCGGGTGGCCGACGAGCGGGCCAGTGATCGCGTCAATCTCCTCGATGCCATACCCGTTCTCGAGCGCATACGTCACAGACTGCATCCCGGCGAACGACCCGAGCCGATTCCCGATGAAGTTCGGGGTGTCCTTTGCGATGACCCCGCCCTTCCCGAGTACCCGCTCCCCGAAAGTCCGCACGAACTCGACGACTTCCTCGCTCGTCTCCTCCGTCGGTATTATTTCGAGGAGTTTCAAATAACGCGGCGGGTTGAAAAAGTGCGTCCCGAGGAAGCACCTTTTGAAAGCGTCCGAGCGTCCCTCGGCGACCTCGTGGAGCGGTATTCCCGAGGTGTTCGACGAGAGGATGGCGTCTTCCTTCGCCGTGTTCTCGACCCGCGCCCACAGTTCCTTCTTCGGCTCAAGCTTCTCCAAAATCGCTTCGACGATCCAATCCGCGTCGGAGATGCGCTCGAAGTCGTCCTCGAAGTTTCCGGTTCGGATGCGGTCGGCGACGGTCTTCGACATGAGCGCGGGCGGCCTCGACTTCGACATCCGCTCGTATCCGCCCTTCACGACGGCGTCGTTGTCGTCGCCGTTGTCGGGGGCGATGTCCAATAATTCCACTTCGAGTCCGGCGTTCGCGCAATGTCCGGCTATCGCCGCTCCCATCGTGCCTGCTCCGAGGACTGCCACTTTGCGTATTTGCTTCATCGTGCCTCCTTTTCGGTGTTTCGGATCCCTCGCTTTTCCATATTACGCCTTTCGAGTTCCTCCGGCGGACTACGCCACCCGACGTACACGGTCTTTTCCACGATCGCGTGAACCTCCCCCTCTCCATCCACAAGCTCGACGGTATATACCCGATCCACGGAACGCTTATTTTCGAGGGCGAGCAATATTTCCTCGACCTCCCCGTCTTCGAGGATGAACCGGGCGTGGAGCTTCCCCCGCCCGGGCCTCCGGTACCGGATGCTCGCGGCTTTGTCCCACACGACGTACTCCGACCCGACGTTCTTCGCAACCATCATCGCAAAGAACGGGTCAATCGCCGCATAAATACTCCCGCCGAATATGGCTCCCGAACTCCCCTTCGTTCGCCAATTGAACGGCAATTCCATCCGGACCTCGCGCCAGTCCGGGGCGATGTATTTCACCCGGCCGCCGCTCCCGAAGTGCGCCGGGTACAAATTTATGGCGTGCCGAAAGAGCTTCGTGGTAAAAGTCCCGGACATTCAGCCGTAAATCTCGCGTTGGAGGGAATCTATGGCGCGGCGCATCCTCGTGAGATGCTCCTCGAAGAGAGCTTTCATCTCGGCGTATTTCTCCTCTCCCTTTGCCGTGATCGTATAAAAACGCCGCGTCCGCGTGTCGGGATCTTCCCATTCAGCCGTGACGTATCCCTTCTCTTCGAGGCGGCGAAGCAGCGGATACACCGTGTTCGGGGAGACGACCATGACGCCGTCGGTGAGTTCCTTCATGCCGCGTATGATGCTGTTTCCATACTCGGGCTTTTTCGACACCATATGAAGTATGAGGACGGGGAAGATGTCCCGCGTTTTCACCTCGCCGAGGAAAAGCTCCTTCGGCGTGGTTTTCGGTGTCGCTTTCGGCGCGTCGGACATTATCCCTCCCCTTCCGCCCACGCGACCCGGTGGGACATCTCCGGATCGGGGGCGACGTTCCACTCGGGAACGCGCCGCCGACACGTCTTTGCGATGGGGAGCGCGTATGGTTCTCGGTGCGAGGGGTCGCGCATTTCAGGCATAAAGGCCCCGTATCTTTTCGTCGTACCGATCCCGGACGACCCGGTTCTTCACTTTCAATGTCGGTGTGAGTTCGCCCTCTTCCTGTGAAAGCTCCCGAGAGAGAAGCTCGAACTTCTTCGGACGTTCGTAGTCGGCGAACTGGCGGCCCGCCTCCTCGATGTCTCGCTCGACGAGCTCCCGCGCCCGCTCGTCGCCGGAAAGCGACTCGTCCGAATCCTCCGATCCGAGCGTCTTCCTCACCGCGTCATAGTCCGGAACGACGAGCGCGGAGACATATTTGCGCCCGTCCCCGAGGACGACGGCTTGCGAGATGTGCGGCGCGATGGCGAGGGCGGCCTCGACGGGCTGCGGCGCGACGTTCTTTCCCGTCGAAAGCACGAGGAGGTTTTTGAGGCGGTCGGTGATCGAAAGGTATCCGTCCTCTAAAGTCCCGATGTCCCCCGTCCGAAAATACCCGTCGTCGGTGAACGCTTCGGCGTCCGCCTCGGGATCGTCGAGATACCCGGAGAAAATGGACGGTCCCTTGACTTGAACCTCTCCCCCGTCCCCGATGCGGACGTCGAGGTTGTCGAGCGGCTTCCCGACCGTCCCGAATCTCACGCTCTCGAGCCGATTGCACGCGATGACGGGCGACGTCTCCGTCAGTCCGTACCCTTCCATGACTTTGATTCCCGCCGCGTGGAAGAACTTCCCGACCTCGCCGTCGAGCTTCGCCCCGCCCGACACGAAGAACTTCGCCCGCCCGCCGACGGCCTCGCGCAATTTCCCGAAAACGACGCGGTCGAACAAAGCCATCTTTATTTTCAGCCCGAGCGGGACTTTCTCGCCCCGCGTCTCATGTTCATATCTTTGCTTCCCGGCTGCGATGGCGGAATTGAAGAGTCTTTGCCGCGACTCCGGCCCCTCCCCGACCATCGCCCTCACCCGGTCGCGCATCTTTTCATAGAGCCTCGGGACGCTCGACATGACGGTCGGCTTTATCTCGCGGAGGTTCTCCGGGACGGTGTCTATGGACTCGGCGTAGTACGTCGCCGCCCCCGTCGAGAGCGCGTAATATTGCCCCGACGTCCGCTCGAAAACGTGCGAGAGCGGGAGGAAAGAGAGGAACGTGTCCTCGCTCGTCGTCGGAAGCGCCTCGTATATTCCCTCGACGTTCGCCAATATATTTCCGTGGGTGAGCATCGCACCTTTCGGAAGCCCGGTCGTCCCGGAGGTGTATATGATCGTGGCGAGGTCGTTGCGAAAGATCCCCTTCCATCCCTCGTCCCATCCTTCGAGCGGAGATTCTTTTCCGCCCTTCGCCACATCCTCGAAAAGAGCGGCGTCGGTTCCCGAGGCATCACCCTCGGTGAGGACGACATGTTCGAGCGACGGAGCCTCATCCCGGACATCGAGAACCCGGTCGAGGAGTTTCCGGTTTTCGACGACGGCGACCTTCGCCCCCGATGTCTTCAAAATATGTGCGACTTGCGAGCCTTCGAGCGTCGGATAAACCGGAACCGTCGCCGCCCCGAGGCTTTGTATGGCGAGGTCGGCGACGGGCCACTCGATCCGGTTCGTCGCCATGAGCGCGACCCGGTCCCCGGAAGAAACCCCCATCCCCGAAAGCCCGGCGGCGAAATCCTTCACCCGCGTCCACAACCCGACATAAGAAAGCGTCCGCCACTCCCCGGACTCCTTCCATCCATACGCGATATTCCCCCCGCGCAACTCCACACTCAGCCGCGCCATCCCCACGATGCTCGAAGACCGGGAGGCATGCCCCCGACTCCCCATCTTCGCACTCTCCGACGTCTCCATGAAATCTCTCCCCTTCTGATATTGTCAAAAATGATAACGATAGATAGAATAGCATCCATGAGTCGGGAGTGGCAAGGAGAAAAAATGGAGGAAATGGAAAAGTGTCTGCCACGACCTTCGACTTTTTCCGGCCATGCTAAAGTTTTCGGGAGGAATCGAACAAGGAGGAGTACATGATCGCCGACGTACACACATCGCTCGGGACGGATTTCTATCTGCTCGACGAGCTTTTGACGGATGAGGAGCGCGGAATACGCGACAGGGTCCGCGACTTTTGCGACCGCGAGGTCATCCCGGTCATGGGCGAATATTGGGACAAGGCCGAGTTCCCGCTCGACCTTTTCAGGAAGTTCGCCGAACTCGACATATGCGGCGGGAGCATAAACGGATACGGGTGTCCCGGCATGAGCAAGCTCGCCGAGGGGCTTCTCGCCGTCGAGCTCGCGCGCGGCGACGGGTCATTGAATACGGCCTTCGGGGTACATTCCGGGTTGGCTATGGGTTCCATCGCGATACTCGGATCGGAGGAGCAAAAAGAGAAGTATCTCCCTTCGATGGCGAAGATGGAGACGCTCGGGTGTTTCGCGTTGACGGAGCCGGATCACGGTTCGGACGTCGTGATGCTCGAAACGTTCGCGATGCGCGACGGGGACGAGTACATAATAAACGGGAAGAAAAAGTGGATCGGCGGCGGAACATACTCCGACATCGCCATCGTGTGGGCGCGGGACGCGAGCGACATGGAAGTCAAAGGCTTCATCGTCGAGACCGATTCCGAGGGATACTCCGCCGAGGTACAGACCGGGAAAATGGCGAAGCGAGCTGTTTGGCAGGCGGAGATCACATTCGACAACGTCCGCATCCCCGCCGAAAACAAACTCGAGAAAGCGAACTCCTTCAAAGACACCTCGAAGGTTTTGACCGCGACGCGATACGGCGTGGCGTGGGAAGGCATCGGACATGCGGTCGCTTCGTATGAGGCCGCCGTGCAATATGCGAAGGATCGGAAGGTATTCACCCGTCCGCTCGAAAGCTATCAGCTTATACAAAACAGGCTGGCGAACATGCTCTCGGAGATAACGCATTGCCAGCTCATGGCGCACCGTCTCGCCGCCCTCTTCGAGGAAGGGAAGATGACGGGCGGCATGGCCTCCATCGCGAAGATGTCCATCGCCAAGAAATGCAAACAAGTTTGCTCGGACGCCCGCGACATCCTCGGCGGAAACGGCGTTCTTCTCGAATACCTCGTGGCGAAACATCTCGCGGACATGGAGATCGTTTATACGTATGAGGGGACGGACATCGTCCAGTCGCTCATCGTGGGGCGGGAGATCACCGGCGTACAAGCGATGGCGCCGAGCCGGAAGGGATAAAGAAAGAACCGAAGTGTTTTCTTCGCCGCCCGGAGGGTTCATCCCTTCGGGCGGTTTTCTTCGTTCCGGCTTTCGTTACGCGGAAATAGCGGCGACTTCGGCTTCCACGTCGGCGGCGGCGAGTTCGTGTGTGACGAACGCGCCGACGGAGCATCCCGACGCGACGGCGTTCGCGAGCGACTGCATCATCTTCCCCGCGTCCCCGGCGACGAAGACGCCCTTCACCGTCGTCTCGAAGGTTCCGGGGGTGATCGAGATGACCTCCGCCCGCATCATCTCCATGTACTCGGTCTCGCAACCGAGCGTCTCCGCCACCCCCGAACGCTGTTCGAGCGGCGGGTTCGTGAAGAGTCCTTCGCGCTCGATCTCCGTCCCGTCTTCGAGGACGACGCGGGCGAGTCCCTCCCCATCCGACTCGACGCGGGAGATGGGACTCTCATGGAGCGGGACACCGAGGGCGTCGAGCTTCCTCCGGATCTCCTCCGGGACTTCCGTTCCGTCGGTGATCGCGATGAGGTCGCGGCTCCAGTTCCGGATCAAAGCCACGCGGAACATCACCATATCCCCACTCCCGTACACCGCGAGCGGCCTCCCCCGAACCTCCCACCCATGACAAAACGGGCAATGATATATCCCCCGCCCCCACGCCTCGGCGAAGCCCGGAATGTCCGGCATCACGTCCGAAAGACCCGTCGCGATGACGATCTTCCGCGCCGACACCGCCTCCCCTCCATCGAGCGTCACCTCGAACTCCCCATCCGCGCCGGTCGCGCCGGTCGCGACCCCCTCCCGCACCTCGATGGTCTCGTATTTTTCGAGGTCGCGCTTTCCGAGCCGGAGGAGCTCGTCGGGCGGCGTCCCGTCGCGGGTGAAGAGGTTGTGAGCATGTTCGGAAGGGGCGTTCCTCGGCGGGCCACCGTCGAGGACGAGCGTCCGCCGCATCGCCCGCCCGAGAGAGAGCGCCGCCGAAAGCCCCGCCGTACCCGCCCCGAGTATGACGACGTCGTATTTATCCGTCATGTTCGTCTCCTTCGTCCGTGTGCATCCCGTGCCGTTCGTGCAAAGTGCTTCGCCCCGTCGCTCCGGCGACCATGAGCATATGAACTTCCTCGTCCCCGATCACATCGAAGGCGTGCCGGAGCATCCCGTCGAAATACGCCGCATCCCCCGCCCCAAGCTCGACGACCTCCTCCCCGAGCGTGAGCCGGAGCCGCCCGGATACGACATAAAGCCACTCCTCACCCTCGTGGCGGTGATACTCCGTCTGAGTCCGCCCCGCCGGAAACACGACCTTCATCGCCGCGACACCCGCCGGCCCGGCCTCCGGCGTGAGAGCCTGAAAACGCGCCCCGTGCGCCTCGAAAAACGGCGACTCGCTCCCCCGAACCACGATCCCCGGCCTCGGCCTCTCCTCCACGAACTCCGAGATCGAAACCCCGAGTCCCGCCGCCACATTGAGAAGCGTCGCCAGAGAAGGCTGCCGCCCCCCCGATTCGAGCCGCGAGAGATGCGCCACCGACACCCCGCTCGCCGCCGAAAGCCCGTCGAGCGTCATCCCACGCTCCGCCCGCGCTCGACGCACCTTCCCGCCGACCTCCGCCATGATCCCCGCCACATCCACACTCGTCCCGATCTCTTCCATGTCTCACGTTTTATCATATTGACAAAATTCTTGCCACATATATTTGGGTATGATGATTTCGAGGGAAAAAGCTGACAGGCTGAAACGCTGACTGGCTGACAAGCGCGACCGAAGGGAGCATCACATGAAAGCCGTACGACTCCACGAAATAGGAAACGGCCCCGACGACTTGAAGTACGAGGATGTCGAGACTCCGGAGCCGGGCGAGGGCGAGGTCGTCGTCAAGCTCCACGCCGCCGCTTTGAATCGGCGCGACGTGTTCATCACATACGGACAATATCCCGGCGCGAAGCCGGACGCTCTTCCCGTCGTCCTCGGGTCGGACGGTTCGGGGGAGGTTTCGGCGGTCGGAGATGGCGTGAACGAGCCGGACGTCGGGTCGGAGGTCGTCATGAATCCGGCGCTTTATTGGGGGGATGACATACGCGTGTCCGGCAAAAACTACCGGATACTCGGTTTGCCGGAGGATGGAACGTATGCCGAATATATAAAGGTTCCGGCGGATCACGTATATCCGAAGCCCCGGAATTTGTCGCACGAGGAGGCCGCCGCGATACCGCTCGCCGCTTTGACGGCGTACCGAGCGCTCGTGACTCGGGGCGAGGTGGAGAGTGGCGACACCGTCGTCGTGCCGGGCATCGGGGGCGGGGTGGCGACGTTCCTCGTTCAAATGGCGGCCGCGCTCGGGGCGAAGGTTTTCGTCACGTCCGGGTCGGATGAGAAGATCGAGTACGCGAAGAAGCTCGGCGCGGAGGGCGGCATAAATTACAACGTCGAGAATTGGGGGAAGGAGCTTCGGGGCATGACGGGGCCGGTGGATCTCTCGATTGACTCCATCGGCGGCGAGGTTTTCGACACGCTCCTCTCCATCGCGAAGCCCGGCGGCCGCATCGTCACCTTCGGGGCGACGGCGGGGCCGGTTCCGAAGCTCGTCATGCCGAAGATCTTCCTCAAGCAAATAGACGTCCTCGGAACCGCGATGGGGAGCGCGCCCGAGTTCGCCGCGATGCTCGAACTTTATGAGAAGCACGACCTCCATCCCGTCATAAACGAGCGGTTCGAGCTAAAAGACGCGACGGAGGCGCAAAAGCACATGGAAGAAGGGGCGGGCATCGGCAAGATCGTTTTGAACATCGCCGGATAATTCATGAGCGGCCCTCTCGAAAAAGCCTATCCAAACATCGCAGCGTGGACACAAGATGGCTGGGTCGAGATCGGATACGACGATTTCAGCGAGTCCTTCATCCGGGTGCTCGACATCGGGGGCATGATCTGGGAAGGCGAAAGACACTACGAAAACGTGGACGACGCCCTCGCCGAAGCGGACGCCGCCATCGCAAAATGGTACGACGAAAACATGTGATGGGATCCCCGCCAAAAACCCCCGCCGCCGAAAAGGCATCCACCACCGACGACTCGCTCACGGTCGAGCTTTCCGACGGTCGCTCCATTTCCGTCCCGCTGGCGTGGTGTCCGCGACTTTTCCACGGCACATCCGAGGAGCGCGCGGACTGGCGCGTCGTCGGACGGGGAGACGGCGTCCACTGGCCCGCGCTCGATGAGAACATAAGCGTCGAAAACCTCCTCGCCGGACAGCCTTCCGGTGAGAGCCGGAAATCCCTGAAACGCTGGATGGAAGGCCGGGCCGCTTCCGCCTCATAGCCTCGCAGCGAAAGAACATCCACTCGAAA
>JACDAJ010000250.1 GCA_013695475.1 Rubrobacter sp.
CGCCGTCCCGTTAACCTGACGTCATGGCTGAAAAGACGCTTTTCCAAAAGATAATGGACAGGGAAATACCCGGCGACATCATCCACGAGGACGAGGTGTGCATCGCCATCCGGGACATAAACCCGCAGGCTCCGACGCACGCGCTCGTCATCCCGCGCAAGCCCATCCCCTCGCTCGACGCGCTCACCGAGGAGGACGAGCCGCTCGTCGGGCATCTCTTTCTCGTGGCGAAGGAGATCGCCGCCTCGGAGGGGCTGTCGAACGGGTATCGGGCGGTTTTCAACACCGGGCCGCACGGGCAGCAAACCGTGGATCACATCCATTTGCATGTCATCGGCGGGCGGCAAATGTCGTGGCCGCCGGGATAGTGAGCAATTAGCTTTTAGCCGTCAGCTTTTAGCTTTGATTTCGTGGAGCGCTTTCCGCTTGACGTAAAAGCGGGTACGGGTTTATGGCTCCGCTCGAAGCCGTCTCGTATTCCCTCTCTTCCCCGAGGAAGTTTATACCTCCGTACCATCCGAGATGGAGGTGCGGCGGGAAGTCGGCGAGGGTTCCCGGCTCTTCTCCGGCGGTTCTTCCGACCGTGCCGATGCGCTGTCCGGCCTCGATGCGGTCTCCGTTTTCGAGCGGCGTGGGTTCTTCGAGGTGCGCGTAATAAAGGCGGTCGCCGCGACGGACGGGGCCGGAGTCGCGGTCGGCTCGAACCATGACCGTATATCCGCCGAGGGTATTCCATCCACCGTCGTCCGAGCCGTATGCGGTCGTCACGGTGCCGGATGTGATCGAATATATGGGCGTTCCCTCCGGCGCGTATATGTCGGTGCCTTCGTGGGAACCTTGCGCCCTCGGCGTGCCCCAGTCGTCCGTGTACGAGTCGGCGTATTCCGGCGGGAGCGGGAATACGGTCTCGCCCGGTTCCCTCTCGAAGAGGCCGACGACGCTTTCGCGGAGTCCGTCGTTTTGGATGGCGAAGAGGATGAGCGAGGCCGCGACGAGAAAGAAGAAAATCGTTCCGCCGAAGCCTCGGCGATTTCGTTTGCGAGGGGGTTTGCGACCGTCCGGGAAGCTCGGTTTTCCGGGGGCGTGTTTCGTGTATTCCGTCATGGCTTGGATTTTATCCGGGATCCCCCCACTTTCCGGTGTGGAAATATACGTTTCTTCCGGCTGAAAAACCGTCTTCGCTCCACACCCCACGTCCCACGTTTTCGTGGAGACGTTTCGATGGAGTGCCGCCCGAACTTGAAGCTCCCGGCGGAGCCGCGGACGTGCGCGCCACGGAGGTTCCGAGGATGGCCCGGCTTCCGAAACGACGCTTTATTTCCACGCTTCCCGGAGGACGCGGAGCCAGTTTTCGTGGGCGAGCTTGTGGAGTTCTTCTTCTCCGTAGCCGCGTTCGCGGAGTTTTCCCATGAGTTTCGGGAGGCTGGATGGATCGGAGAGTTCCCTCGGCGTCATCGCGCCGTCGAAGTCCGAGCCGAATCCGACGCGGGATACGCCGAGCCGCTCGACGAGATGATCCACATGGTTCGCGACCACGTCGAGCGGCGTGTCCCGGCTGTTCGCGCCGTCCCTCCGAAGGAACCCGACGGCGAAGTTCACCCCGACGATGCCGTCGGAGTCGCGGATGGCGTCGAGTTGCCCGTCGGTGAGATTTCGGGTCGAGGGGCATATCGCGTGGGCGTTCGAGTGGGTGGCGACGAGCGGGGCTTCGGAGAGTTCGGCGACATCCCAAAAACCTCGCTCGTTGAGATGCGAGAGATCCACCATGACCCCGAGCCGATCGCACTCCCGGACGAGTTCCTTCCCGGCCCCGGTCAATCCGGCCCCGGTGTCGGGGGAGGCGGGGAAGCGGAACGGGACGCCGTTCGCGTATTTGTTCGGGCGGCTCCACACAAGCCCGAGCGAGCGGAGGCCACGCTCATAGAAATCTTCGAGGGACGACGGGTCTTCGCCCAAATTCTCCGCCCCCTCGAAGTGGAGGATGGCGGCGATGGCTCCGCTGCGGAGGCATTCCTCGATCTCATCCGCCGTTCGGACGACTTTCAGTTTTCCCTCGGACTCGGCTTCGATCTCGAAGAGTTTGTCCGTGAGTCTTTCGGCGGACATGAGAGCATAGTCGGGCGGGAGGGCGGGGGAGTCGGTGACGACGTATCCGCCTTCGTGGAGGACGAGGGCGTCTTCTTCGGTCCATCCGCCCTTCGGGTCGGGCGGGGCGAAGCATGCGAAGAAGCCTCCCGCGAAGTTTCCCTCTTTGGCGCGGGGGAGATCCACGTGTCCGAATTTGCTCCGCTCGAAGAAGGAGCGACCGCGACCGCGGCCTTTGAGCGAAAGATTCAAAAGTGTGTCGTTGTGTCCGTCGAAGATGGGGATGTTTTCCATCGGGCGATGTTATCAGCGATGGGAGGGTGGTTCACCGGGCGAGATATGTTCGAGCGTCGCGGAGGAAGTCCTCTCCGATTTGGATGAGTGTGCGAACCGTATCGGCATCGGGAGGCGGCTCGGTCGAATAGTCGGCGGTTTGGCGGAGGGCGAAAGCCTCATTGAGAAAGCGGTGGAATCGGCGGTCGAGAACCTCGTCTTTGGCGAAGTGAAAGCCACGAAATGAAAGCTATACTGGGAGATCACCTGGCTGTGGCGGGAGAAAGTCATTCCTCGCGAAAGCAAAAGCGCCTCCGCGACATAAAAGTAGCCATAGTATGCCGCTCGAAGCGGCGAAGTCGGCTTCGCCCCCTTCGAGGATTTGCCCGGACGCCACGAATGAACGCCTGTCTTTTTCGAGCAATGCCTCGATTTTGCTCATGAAACCGTGACTTCTTCTCCGCGCGCGTTTCTCAGAAAAGGTTGTTCGGAACGTCGGTATTTATCCACGCCAACCGGAAAGAGTGAGGTCGTGTATCCGGCTTTGAGGGAGAGGGGCCACTCGATTTCCTCGCCGCGGATTATCTCCGCCGCCGAATCCACCTCGCCTTCGAGGAGAAGGAGGAGATCCACATCGCTCCCTCGTCAGCCTCGCCGCGCGCATAAGAGCCATACAAAACGAGGCCCCGATACCGTTTCTCCGTAAAATATCCGAAGCTCCTGTGCCAGGCGTTCGAGGAGCGAGGCGAGATCCTCCGGGAGGTGCTTGATGATGTCCGGGCGCGAAGTCTCCATGCCTTCATTCTACTCGCTCGGGTTTCTTGCCTCGGGTGGCCGGTCGCGTAAAATATCCGTCATGGCACGGTTCACTTCATATGGTGTCTGCGAACTTTGCGGCAAACGCACGACAAAAGCCGCCATGACCCGCCACCTGAAAAGCTGCCCGGAGAAACACGACTCCTCCCGAGGGAAGCCCGTCCGCATGCTCCGGCTCCGGATCGAGGATGCATACTCGCCGCTGTTCTGGATGGACGTTGAGATGAAGGCGAACTCGAAGCTCGAAGACCTTGACGATTTCCTGCGCGGAATGTGGCTCGAATGCTGCGGTCATTTGAGCGCGTTTTATATCGAGGACATAACGTACATGCTGACGCAAGCTGCGGGAATGGGCGGCCCGTTCGCGGACCCCGACGAGCGCGACATGAGGGCGAAGCTCGAGGATGTCCTGTCCGAGGGGACTCGATTCCATCATGTCTATGATTTCGGAACCTCCACCGAACTGAAGCTGCGCGTGGTCGGAGAGCGGGAGGGGCGCATCGGGGGCGGTCTTCTTCTTCGCCCACTCAGCCAAAATGAGGCTCCGGTCTGGGAGTGCGACGTTTGCGGCGGGGAGGCGACTGAAATTTGCACGATGTGCATATATGAGAAAGAGAACCCGTTTTATTGCGAGGAGCACGCCGGGGATCACGGCTGCGAGGACGCGGAGATGCTCCTTCCCGTGGTGAATTCTCCGCGCATGGGGATGTGCGGCTACGAGGGGTGATCTGAGCGAGCGTCCGGCGAGGCCGCGGGATGCTCTTCAGCGACCATTCGCCGGAGCGGTTTCGTCCTCGATCTTCACATCCGGTGTCAAGCGGGTGGAGAGGATTATTTGCGCGGCGGAGATCGCCGCGAGGGCGAGGAGCGGGACGGTGAATCCGCCCACCGCGTCCCGCGCCGCCCCGATGGCCGCCGGGCCGACGGCCGCGGCGGAGTATCCGGCTAGGAAGCACGCCGAGGTGAGCCGTCCGGCCATTTGCGGTGTCCTCGTACTGTCGAGGGGCAATGTGAGGGCGAGGGGGAAGAGCGCGCCCTGCGAGAGTCCGAGGAGCGCGGCGCACACCCACGGCG
>JACDAJ010000253.1 GCA_013695475.1 Rubrobacter sp.
CCCAGCAAAACATCCTCGATGCTTGGCAGCGAGGCCGCCGTGATGGAGACCGAATCGCCGTCGCAACTCATCCCCTCCGAGATCCACAATATGTGAACCTCCTCCACGCCGCTCGCCGTACTCTGAGTCTCGGTCACAAGCAACTCCTCCTTCCTTGTCCGCCTTGCCTCTCCACACTCCGCAACCATGGAGAGAACCCCGCACCCACTGTTTGCGGCTCCGCGAGAGCTTCCCTTTCCCTGAAAACTCTTGCAAAGCATTCTCAATACGACACGAGAACGCAATTCACCGAACTACGAACAAACCTCGTTTTCCAGAATCCCTCGCAATCCCTCGCCGCCTCATGCGGCTAGCAGTTTTCGTAGCGTACCATTCCAAATAGCAACGGTCAATACATATGCGATCCACCATGTGCAAATCCCTCCCTCCCGCGTTTTCAGGTGGCGGGTTCGGTGGAGCCGCTCTTCTTCCGAAGCCACCCGCACCACTCCTCGATCCCCTCTCCGGCGCGAGCGCTCGCGAGGATGCGCGGCACTCCGGGATTCACGTCGTCGAGGTTGCCGAGGAACTGTTCGAGGTCGAAGTCGAGGTGTTCGAGGAGGTCTATTTTATTGACTATCACAAGGTCGGCGGAGCGGAACATGAGCGGATATTTCAGCGGCTTCTCCTCACCTTCGGTTATGGAATACACCATCACGCGGGCGTCCTCGCCGACTTTGAACTCCGCGGGACACACGAGGTTCCCGACGTTCTCGATAACGAGGACGTCAATGTCCGAAAGCGGGAGTTCGGATATACCGCTTCTCACCATGTTCGCGTCGAGGTGGCACTCCCCTCCGAAGCCGGAGTCGGTGTTCACTTGGATGATCGGGACATGGAAACGGGCGAGGCGGTCGGCGTCGAGGGTGGTTTGCACGTCGCCTTCGAGGACGCCGAGGCGGGGGTCGCCGCGGAGGTGTTCGAGGGTCTTTTCGAGGAGCGCGGTTTTTCCGGCTCCGGGGGAGGACATCATGTTCACGACGAAGTTCCCGGCCCGGTCGAAGTCCTCGCGGTTCGCTTTGGCGAGGGAGTCGTTCGCGTCGAGTACACCCTCCATGACGACTTTCTTGACGGCGGTTTTATGCATCGGCTGTTTCCTCCTCCATTTCAAGGTACTCGACCATAAGTTCTTCTCCGGTGAGGATCTCGAGTTTCGAGCCTCCGCACGTTTTGCACAACAGCGGGAAATTCTCCAATCGGCTCTCGGCTTCGCATCGTCGGCACCATCCGGTGGCCGGGACTTCTTCGAGGTCGAGGTCGGCGGCCTCGACGGGCGTTCCCTCGGCGACGAGTCCGAAGCTGAAAGAGAGCGCGGACGGCACGACTTGCCGGAGGTGTCCGACCTTGACGTGAACCTTCGTCACGCGGCGTCCGTCCGCCTGTCGTCCGGCGACGGCGACTATCGCCTCGGCTATGGAAAGCTCGTGCAAAATGCGGCTCCTCGCTCCGCGAACGCTCCGCGAAAATACTCCCGTTCCCAGGCCAATCGTAGCCTCTGGCTCCCGATGTGGCAAGCTCCGTATAAAATATGGCGTGGGAAACGAACGAGGAGGGAACATGGGAAACGCCATCGAGCTATATACCACCGCCGGATGCCCGCACAGCGAAGCCGCCCGAGAAGACCTCGAATGGCGCGGCGTGGAGTTCGTCGAATACGATGTCGAAAAAGACCGCGAAGCATACGAGAGGATGGTCGAGGCGACGGGTGGGAACCGAACCGTCCCGGTCATCGTCGAGGAAGGGAAAGAGCCGCGAATCGGGTGGATGGGGCAAGGGTGTTTCGTATAAACGATGCGTAAAAAGCCCGATTTGCTAGACTGGAACCCGGCTCACAAAACGAGACGGGAGGAGAACTATGGCGGAAGTAAAGAGGGTCGGGATGCTCACCGGAGGCGGCGACGCGCCGGGTTTGAATGGGGTGATCCGTGCCGTCACCATGAAGTGCGTGAACGATTATGGTTACGAAGTCGTCGGCATAAAAAGAGGCTGGAAAGGACTTCTCGAACCGGAGGACGACTCCATCCAAAACCTCTCCGTCGAGGATGTCCGGTATATTTTGCAGGAGGGCGGGACCATCCTCGGCTCCTCCCGCACGAACCCGTACAAAAACGAGGGCGACGCCGAAAAGGTCGTCAAACAAATGGAGGGGTTCGGCGTGGACGCGCTCGTCGCCATCGGCGGGGACGACACGCTCGGGGTGGCGAAACGTCTCAACGACGACTTCGGGACGCAGATAATCGGGTGTCCGAAAACCATAGACAACGATTTGTCCGCCACCGACACGACCTTCGGATACGACACCGCCGTTTCCATAGCGACCGACGCCATAGATAAACTGCGGACGACCGCCAAAAGCCACGAGCGGATACTCGTCGTGGAGGTGATGGGGCGGCACGCGGGTTGGATCACATACGGAGCCGGCCTCGCCTCCGCCGCGAACGTGACGTTAATACCGGAAGTCGAACCCGACCTCGACGAGATCACGGATATTTTCAAGAAGCGAGCCGAAAACGGCGAAAAGTGGGGTCTCGTAGCCGTCTCCGAGGGCGTGACTTTCTCATCGGACTTCGTCACCCAAAACGCCGAAAAAGACGAGTTCGGCCACGTCCGACTCGGGGGAGTCGCCGAAGGACTCGCCGCCGAACTGAAAGAGCGAACCGGAATAGACACCCGCCACGTCGTCCTCGGACACCTCCAGCGGGGCGGAACCCCGACAGCGAACGACCGCATCCTCTCGACGAGGTACGGAGTTCGGGCGGCGGAAGCCGTGAAAAACGGCGAGTGGGGAAAGATGGTCGCGCTTCGGGGCGACGACATCGTGACCGTCTCGCTCGGGGAGGCGACGGATGAGACGAAGGTTGTGCCGAGGGAGCATTATGAAATGCTGAGGAGTTTCTTCGGTTGAGTTTAGGAATTTGGCTCGCGGCTCGCTGAAATGAGAATAGAAAGAACTCACACATACTTCCACGAGTCGCGAGAAAAGCATGGGATGGTGACCGAGGGGATCGCCCGCTCGGTCGCGGCCCACAAGAGGCCGCTCTCGTTCCCGCCTCGCAGACGGGACGGAAGGGTCGAGATTTTCGGGTATCATCCACCACTCGGAGCGTGGGTATTGGTTATAGTCAGCGGCGATGAACTCTTCAACGCGTATGTCGAATGGGATCATAAAGAGGAAATCGCCAAGCGACTCCGACAACGGAGGAGGTGAGAAAATGAGGATCGAACACTGGCCGACGGAAGGCATTATTCGCATAGATCTCGTGGACGGCCCGGACGACTACGGACACAGCATCGCTGAAGGAGTTGTCGCCCACTATCGTAGAACACCGGAAGGCCAAGAAGACATACTCGTGGATATCGAGGTCGAGGCTTATCCCGACGAAGGCCGCGACGTTTCCGAAATCCACATCGAAGAACGCGACGAAAACGGCAACGTCGCCCTCCCGGCCATGATCGCAAAGACACTCGCCGAAATGGAACGCCTCGGACTCACAGAAAAAATCCGCGTCGCCGACACCGAAAAGCCGAAGGCGACCCAAAAACGATGAAAGCGAAATTCTTCCACGAAAACCCCGATGCCCCGACTCCGATGGGGCGGTTCGGGGTCGGGGCTATCGCCCTCATCGAACGCGACGGCGAACTCCTCATGGAACTCCGAAGCGACTGCGAGAGATGGGGACTCGCCGGAGGCTCCGTCGAAGCCCATGAATCGGTCGAGGACGCGCTCCGGCGCGAGGTTTTCGAGGAGACGGGATTGTTTGTCACCGAATGCGAACTCTTCGGGGTTTTCACGGATCCCACCCGGATCGTCGCGTACCCGGACGGGAACGTCGTGCGACTCATCTCATTCGTGTATCGCATGGAAGTCGAGGATTTCGAGCCACTCCGGGTGAGCGAGGAGTCGCTCGACTTCCGTTTCTTCGACAAACATTCACTCCGAAAGCTCGACATTGTGGAGACGGCGCGTCCGATCATCGAGGCGTATGTTTCATCCGCTTCGCGAAGTTCCATCGTGGTGGAGTGAGGAACGCCCTTTTCCACCGGAGGCTGCCCGGCCATGCGACAGCTTCGACCGAGGTTTCCCGACCTTCGCTTGTTCGACTGCCGAACCATCGAGTATCTCCGGTCGTTCCTCCGGGACCCGCTCCTTATTCGGAGGGCGGCCTCCCGGTGGCGACGATGAGGCTGCACACGAGCAAAAGGAACGACACGGGCGCCCATATGGCTCGCTCCGCAGCGCTGGGAGTCGCGAGGTTCAGAACGAGGCCGACGGCGAGGAACGCGGCCACGACCCACACGAGCCGCCGGGAAGCACGCGACCATCCCGGAAAGGCCACACCGGCCCGCGACAGGATGACGCCCGCTATGAGCGCGATGATCGCCGCCTGGAAGACTGCGGCGACGCGCATGGCGGGCGGATACTGGCCGGGGAACGATCCGCCCATGGCGGCCGACCCCCACGGCGCGCCCGCGGCCAGCGAGATCTGGAAGGCGACGACACCCGCCGATATGCCCGCGAATCCAATCGCGGCGGCTCTCCTAATCTCCACGACATCCTCCTTTGTAATTTGTTCCGCCCCGCTCCGACAAACCCCGGCGCAAACATTCTACCGGACACCCGAATCAAGCACGATCACGGCTTCGAGCGGGGAAGCGGCTTCCCAAACCCCGTACCCTTCCACACGAGCTACACCATGAGAAGCGCCTCCCCGACAAAGGTGAAAAGCGCGACATTGGCGCCGTAGCCCGACACGAGGAAAGAGCCGAAGCTGTCAATGAGATAGCCGACCGAAGCGAACATCACGAGGACACCGAGAACCTTCGGGACGTATCCCGACTTCGCCGCGAGATACCCGAGCGCGATCAAATGGAGGCCGAAGAACGCGAGAGCCGCGTCCCACCCGTCGTTGAACGCATTCACGCTCATCATCACCATCTCGCCGGATTGTCCCTCGGACGCGAGGCGTACGGCGGCGAAGAGGCCGACGAGAGAAGCCGCGAAGACGGCCGCCATCGCCACCCGGAGCCACGCCGCGAGAAGAGCGAGGCTCCGATCGACCGGAGCGAGGAACACATAAAGCGCCCACGCCACCACCACGTCGAGGATCGCGACGATCAAGAACGCGCACGGCACGACCCGGAAGAGAAGCTCATTGTCCGCGATGTTCCGCGCCGTCTGAGCCGCGTCCCCCACAACGACCATGCTCTCGAAAAGCGAGAACGCGACGCCCGCGAATATCATCATCACGAGCAACCCGACCCCCGCAACCATCGCCGCCGCCCCGAGCGACATATCCTCGCGCGCCATCCCCCGCCATTCTTCCCCGACGCTTCGTATGGGCGGGGACGTGCATGGTTGTGTGTCCATTTCCTTGTCCTTTCCTCGGAGGACGTGGTTCGATCACCATTACGCGCTTTCCACGCTCACGACGACTTTTCCTTTCACATATCCTTCTTCGAGATACCGGATGGCCTTCGGAGCCTCGGCGAGAGGGAAGGTTTTGTCGAGGATCGGCTTTACCTTCCCGGCCTCGACGAGTTCTTTGAGGGCGAGCATGTCCTCGTGGTTTTCGGGGGAGACGAACGCGCCCAATTTCTGGCTCACGAACGGCGAGAGCATAATCGCCCGAAGTTGTCGGTCGGTGCCTCCGAGCCACCTCCCGCCCTCGCCCCCGGCGATGACGAGGGTTCCTTTCGGAGCGAGGGCGTGCCGGAGGCGGGAGAGCGGGGAGTTCCCGCCGATATCGAGGATCACGTCGAAGGAACGCTTCGTTTCGGCGAAATCCTCGCGCGTATAGTCAATGACGCGATCCGCGCCGATGGAACGAACCATCTCCACCTTCTGCGTGCCGCACACGCCCGTGACCTCCGCTCCGAACGCCTTCGCTATTTGCACGGCATATGTTCCGACCCCTCCCGACGCGCCGGTGACGAGAACGCTTTGCCCCGGCTCGACTCTTCCGTGGTCGCGCACAGCTTGCAAAGCGGTCAAACCGGAGATGGCGAGAGCCGCCGACTCCTCGAAGGTGAGGCTTCCCGGCTTCGGCGCGAGCTTATCTTCGCGGACGCGGGCGTATTCGGCGAATGTTCCTCTTCCGATTCCGAACACCTCATCGCCGGGGCGGAACCTCGTCACGTTCTTTCCGACCGCTTCGACGACCCCGGAGACGTCCATGCCCGGGACGGGATTTTTCGGGGCGCGGAGTCCGAAGCCGAAGAGGCGAAGGAGATACGGCATGCCCGTCATGAGATGCCACACGCCCCGATCCACGCCCGCCGCATGCACGCGCACGAGAACCTCGCCGTCTCCGATCCTCGGCCTTTCGACATCCCCGAGTTCGAGGACGTCGGGCGAGCCGTACTCTTTTTGGACGATCGCCTTCACCGCGTCTCCTTCACTTTCTTTTCCCGACTGGATTTTTCGACATGGCTATGAGCTTCGCCATTTATTCCAACGAGCCTCGACAGCCTGCGAACCTTCCATCCCACGACGAAATGAAAAATGATGAGCGTGAAAACGCCGACCATGGCACCGGGTATGGAGCCGGGGTTTACGAGAAGGAGCGCGGCACCTCCGACCCCGAGCAACCCGAGAACCACGCCCACGCCGCCAAAGCCCTTCCCGAAGTCCCGCGCCCCGTGCATCGCCACCCCGAGGCAAACTATGCCGATCGGGAGGATGACAAGCCCGGCGATGAGCATCGCATCGAGTATGCCTTGCGTCGCCTGCCACATGAACACGAGCGTCGCCTTTTCCTCGGGAGTCGCGCCGGGAGCGTGGTAAAGGTCGGAGATCGGGGCTTGAGCGACGTGCGGAAGAGCCTCCGCCGCCAAAACGACGAGGCCGAGAATCCCGAGAACGCTCCCGAAGAGGGCGGGCGCGAGACTCTCCCGCCGGAGGGCGCGATACAAAGCGAGGAAATGGGGAACCCACAAAATGAGGACGACGAGGAACAAACTATTCTCGACCGTCCGCGCCCATCGGATCTCCGGGAACCTCTCGACCCATGCCGCCGCCGACGCTTCGTCCCCCACGAACACGCCGACGAAAACGAAGACGACGACAAAGAGTGCGCTGCCAATCATGCCCGCCAGACCGCCCCACCGAAGAACGCTTCTCTCCTCATCCATTGCTTTCTTCCTCTCGTTCATTGCCTTCTTCTCCTCGTTCATTGCTTGCATAAATTTCCTCCAAGTTTGCAAAACCCGACGCTTGAGCTAAGGCGCCGTCCGGCTTCTTACGAAGAACGCGCACAATTTTTGCGCCGCCTCGCTCCGGCTGCCGCGCAACAAAACGATCCCCATCCATACGGCCCACACGACCTCGCCCAGCCTGAAACCAATCCCAAGCGACTCGAGACCCGGGACAATCGTGAGAATGCCCGCCACACCGATCACCACCCCGAGGAAGTTCAGTTTCCTGGGAAACCTTCCAGCCAGCAAAGCCCCCCAAGTCGCCAATAAAACCCATACGCCACCCACAACTTTGACCCCGCCGACCAAACCCTCGATCACGGAGCCAATCGCCAGCCAGACCGTCGCGGTGTGGGACGGGTCTGTGGGAACATACGATATGCCCAAAAGATCAAATACTTCGATAAGCACATACACGATCCCGGCGACCCTTGCGATGTTTCTAACCGGGTTCATTTTGTTCTTCCATTCCCGAGCAGCTTGGCGCAATTTGCCGTTCGGCGTATGAGCCGTCACCCTCGCCGCATTCGACGCGCGTGACCGAGATGAGTGGCAAACCCAAGTCGCGCACCTTCCGAAGCAAGCCGTGGAGCGCGGCTTGATCCGCGACCGGGCCGCTCAAAAGCGTCTCGCCGTCCTCGGTCGGCGTGACGGTCATGCCCTCGAACCAATCCGTCCATCCTTCGTCGAGATGGCCTTTGACCCGTATCTCATACACCCTCGGCTCGTTCGGATCCGTTTTCGCGTTGATTTCGCTCGACATTGCTTCGCGCTTTCGTAGCCGTTGCTCCATGCACGGGAGCATAGCCGCGACAAGGTATCGGCGAAAAGACACCAAAGTATGGTTCGGGGGTATTGTTTTCGGGGCTTCGGGTTTCAGGTTTTTATGCGACACGCCTCGAAGAACGCAATGTTTTGCGGAAGGCCGAAAGAAGAGAATCGCATTCGGAAGGAAGGTTCTCCATGCACGGCATTTCCTGAAACCTAGAAAAGCCCGATCTCGCGTGCGCGAGCCACCGCCTCGGTGCGCCTCCGAACCCCGAGCTTTCGGAAGATGTTCCGGTTATGACCCTTCACGGTGATGACGGCGAGGAAGAGCCGGTCCCCGATCTCGCGATTCGAAAGCCCCCGAGCGACGAGCCGGAGAACTTCCATCTCGCGCTCGCTGAGCGGCTCGGCGAGAGGCGAGTGTGATCCGCTTTCTTCGGAGTCGAGAAAGGCGAGGAGCTTTCGCGCATGTTCCGGCTTCTTCCCGCGCTCGGCTGCTTCGGTCAAAAGCCGGGCCATCGGCGGGCCTTCGTCGGCGAAGATGCGGACGTACCCCTCCGGCTCGGCGAGCGCGAGGGCGCGGTCGAGTTCGGCGAGCGCGCCCGGCATGTCTCCCCGCACCCGAATGGCGAGCGCCCGAAGCGCGAGGATTTCGATGACGCTCCCCTTCCTCCCCGCCCCCTTCGCCGCTTCGAGGAGGCGATCGAGGAGTCCCGCCGCCTCGCGGATGGAATGTTCCGCATGGTCTTCGTCGAACCGGGCGATGAGCATCCTTGCGAGGGTGATGTGCTCGAACTCGCACAGATAGGCGAGGTCGTCGCCGGGGGAGAGGCTCCGCTCGCGCGCCCATTCCGCGGCTTCGGCGAGCCTTCCATGTTTGATCCACACCCGCGCCCGCAATGCGGATATGGGGCGCACGTCGGGGTCGGGACTCCTCACGTACAAACCCTCCGCCTCGTCGAGGAGGTCGAGGGCGGCGTCCGGCTCCCCCTCGGCCTCCTTTATCCGGGACATCGCGACGTGCCAGCGATGCCGATTCTCGGCGATGGCGCCCCTCTCGTCGAGTTCTTCGCACTTTCGCAGGTGGCGCGTGGCGGATTCGATATCCCCCCTCTCATAACACAATTCGCTCATCCCCACGTGGAGGTCCGCCACCCCCAAAAGACCCGGATCGAAGCGGCTCCCGGCGGTTTTCAACGCCTTCTCGTATATCCTCGCCGCCTCCCGCAGACAGCCTTGCGCCACCCTTATGTTCGCCAGAAGGAACGCGCCGGTGATGGACTGCGTCGTGTCTCCGGCCTTTCGCAGCCTTTCCATTCCGTCGGCGAAGAAGCGATACGCATCATCCAAATCCCCGCTCGCCCAGTGCGAGAGTCCGAGGAGGGAGGCCGCCGCGCCGCGCCATAAATGGTCGTCCTCGGGGGAGAGTTCCCACGCCCGCCGGGCATGCTCCATGCTGCCGGACACGTCCCCCATCGCCCCGGCGTGGTACGCACGGGCGATGGCGGCGATCCCCGGCAACGACCGATACTCATCCGAATTCGCCGAGCTTCGCGAACACTCATCCGCGAGCGACCTTTCGGCGTCCCGGAGGCGGATTTCGGCGGATTCGAGGTCCACGGAGACCAAAGCGAGGGCATAGTACACGGCGAGTATGGGCCTCGTCCGGATCACCGCCTCCGGCATCCCTCTCATCCAGCCGAGGAACGTCTCCTCGCACCTCATGGTGAGCATCGCCCGGGCCTCCGCCTCGACGAGGCCCGCCGCCCGCTCGAAGTCCCCGGCGGCGAGCGCGTGCCGGATGGCGTCCACCATGAGGCCGTTTTCCTCGTGCCACTCGCTCGCCCGCCGATGGAGGACGGGTATCCTTTCGGGACGCTCCCCCATCGAGCGTGCTTGCAAAGCGTCGGCGAAGAGGTGGTGGTACCGGTACCACTCGCGCTCGTCGTCGAGCGGGACGACGAAAAGATTGCCGCGTTCGAGCGCCTCGAGCATCCCCCTTCCATCCTTCCGCCCGGTGAGGGCGTCGCAAAGAGGGCCGCTCATCCCGTCGAGGACAGAGGTTCGAAGCAAGAAATCGCGCACACGTTCGGGCTGGCGATTGAGGACTTCTTCGAGGAGATAGTCGAGGATGAAACGGTGGCTTCCGGTGAATGATTCGATGAAGTTCGAAGTGTCGTCGCGCCCTTTCATCGAGATCGCCGCGAGTTGCAAACCGGAGACCCACCCCTCCGTCCGGGCCTCCAATGCACCGACCTCACCGTCCGAGAGATCGAGGCCCGCCGCCTCTTCGAGGAATTCGGCGGCCTCCAAACGAGTGAAACGCAAATCGGCGGCCCGAAGCTCGGTCAAATCATTCCGGGCGCGAAGCCGGGCGAGCGGCAAATTCGGGTCTTCGCGGGTGGCGACGACGAGGCGCATCCGGGGCGGGAGGTGGTCGAGCATAAAGGCGAGCGCGTCGCCGACCGCTTTCGCGCCGATCACATGATAGTCGTCGAGGACGAGGACGAGGTCGCGCCCGGCTGCGGAGACTTCGTTGAGAAGCGCCGTGAGCATCGCCTCCACCGACGGAGGACCCACGCTCCGGAGCACCCCCGAAACCCCCTCCCCGACGCCCTCCTCGACCGTCCGCAAAGCGGCGACGAGGTACGTCATAAACCGCGTCGGGTCATTGTCTCCCTCATCGAGCGATAGCCACGCGACGGGACGGTCCCCTTCGGCGGCCCACTCGCCGACGAGCGT
>JACDAJ010000258.1 GCA_013695475.1 Rubrobacter sp.
TCGGGGCGGGTTCGGGGAGCTCGCCTTTTTCGCGGTATTCGGCGACCATTTTCCTCGCCTGTGTTTTCGCCGACTCGACGTTCGGCTGGTCGAAGGGGTTTATGCCGAGCCTCTCCCCGGCGATGGCGGTCGCCACCTCCCACCGGAGCATCTCACCGCCGAGGTCGTATGCGCTGTCGAGCGAAATCTCGAAGACCGGATGCCCGGCCCCTCGAAGCCCCCGAAGCAAACTTCTCGTCTCGTCGTCCTCTTCGCCCTTCACGGCCATGCTCACGAAGAACCGGTCGTCGCCGTACGCCTCCGGCTCGGCGGGCGGCTCCTCGACGACGGGGAGGACGCCGACTCCGTCCTTTCCGGTGCTTTCGGCGACGAGCTGCTCCACCCACGGGCCGAACGGCTCCACCGAGGGCGAGGTGAGGATCGTGAGTTTGTCCCGGCCGTGGTTCTTCGCGAGTTCGCCCATCGCCGCGCCGAGGAAGGCTCCGGGGTTGTCCCTCCCCGCCGCTTTCGAGCATTCGCGGGCGGCTTCTCGGGCGGCTTCGAGGAGATGCGGGAGATCCACGCCGATCAAAGCCGCCGGAACCATCCCGAAGAGCGAAAGCCCCGAATAACGGCCCCCGATGTTCGGGTCATTGAGAAGCGTCGCCCGGAAACCGTGCTTCCCGGCGGCCTCCACGAGGCCGCTTCCGGGGTCGGTGATCGCCACGAACCTCTCCCCGGCCCGCTCCCCGCCTATTCCCTCGGCGACGCGGTTGTAGAAAAACTTGAAAAAGGAGAACGTCTCGACCGTGCCGCCGGACTTTGTGGAGACGACGAAGAGCGTGCGGGCGGGGTCGAGTCGCCCGGCGCGGCGGAGCACGGCCTCGGGGTCGGTGCTGTCGAGAACGTCGAGTGTCGGGTGGCCGTCCATCTTTTCGAGGGCGAGTCCGAACACCTCGGGGGCGAGGCTCGAGCCGCCCATCCCCATGAGGAGGATGCGCTCGACGCCCTCCTCGCGCGCGGCCTCGGCGAGAGCGAGGAGCTCCGGAAGCGCCTTCTCCGTGTTTTCGGGGCTTTCCAGCCACCCGAGGCGGTTCGCTGTCTCTTCCGGATCCGGGCTCCATACGGTGTGGTCGCCCTCCCACATCCGCTCCACGACCCGCTCGCCGCGAAGCTCGGCGAGGGCGTTCGCCACGGCGTCCTCGAATTCGCCGAGGTGTGCGTCATATCGGCTGCTCATTTCATGGCCTCCGTTCGGGATAGTGGTTTCCGAAGCCTCGACCCCGAAGTTTCGATGCTTCCGAAACCCGCCCGTTCGCGCGGCGATTCAATGAGCGTCCCGTCCACGTCAAAGATCACCTTTCGAAACCCCGTCGCCATATTCCATCCTTCCCTTGAAAACCCGGTCTCGCGTTCATTGTTCGACAAGCCTGCGGACTCATCTCGCGGATCTCGTCGAAAGACTCCGCGAGCTTCGGGAAGAGGTGTCGGAGGCTCTCATGGAACACCGTCGCCCTCCACGACTACGAATTGCCCGGATGGTACTTCCGGTCAACGGCCTCCATCTTCTCGACCTTCGAGGTGGAGCCGCCCCCGGCGAACTCGGAGTCGAGCCACGCATCGAGGACGGTCTTCGCCGCCTCCGGCCCGATGACGCGCTGACCCATCGTGAGAACCTGCGCGTTGTTCGACTTCCTCGCCCGCTCCGCCGAATACACGTCGTGGCACTGCGCCGCCCGCACGCCGGGAACCTTGTTCGCCGTGATGCTCATCCCGAGTCCCGTCCCGCAGCAAAGAACCGCCCGCTCGTACTCGCCGGAGGCGACAGCTTCGGCTACGCGGACGGCCACGTCGGGGTAGTCGGTGTCGTCCTCGTCCGGGCGCACGCTGTAGTCCGCGACCTCCCAGCCCTTCTCTTCGAGCCGTTCGGTGAGGGTTTGTTTAAGGTCGAGGGCCGCGTCGTCCGCGCCGATCGCTATCTTCGACATGTGGATCCACCTTTCTCTCTCGTGCGTTCGACTCTCATTTCGTAAATACCCGGCTCACGTCGCCCAGAATCCACCCGGCGCGAAGAGCTCGTCCACGCACCCGTCGAGGATGCCCGCCTCGTTTGAGAGGTCGAGGACGGTGTACCGGGAGCGGATCGTGAGCGCCCGCCGATACGTCGCCCGGAACTCGTCTCTCCCCAGCCCGATCTCCTCCGGGCTGACCGGACAACCCGCGTCCACGAGCATCCCCCGAAGCTCCCCGGCGGACAATGAATGCTCCCTCAACTTCCCGGACAACTCCGGCCAGACCCGCTTCAAAAGCTCGAGCCGCTCCCGCAATTCGTCGGCGTTGAGGTACTTCGCCCCGCTCTGCTTCACCGCCGCCTCCTCGAGCTCGTCTATCGTGTGGACCGACCGGACATGCGCCTCGACCTCGTCCCACGACGGCCACTTCCCGACCGCCGCGCCCACGTCGAGGCTCGAGAGGTCGCGCTCGAGGACACGCTCGAAGAGCGCGGCGACGGCGATGGAACCAACGCCGACCTTGAAACCGTGCGAGAGGGGCGGGTTCCGGTCGCGCCCGAGGCCCTCGCCCTCCCACAGGTGGCTGAATTGATGCTCCGCGCCGGAGGCCGTCCGCGAGGATTGGTACGACTGCATCGAGAGTCCGGACATGACGAGACCTTCGGTGAGGAGATCCATTGCTTCCGGGTCTCCGGCGGCGAGTCCTTCGGGGTTCTCCACCCACTCGCGGAGGCCGTCTTGAACGAGCGACCACCCGTCCGGGTCTATCTCCTCGACCTCGAGCGCGTCGGCGACGAGCCAGTCCGCGCCGGACGTTATTTTCCCGAGAAGGTCGGCGTATCCGGCGGCGGTCATATCCTCCGGCGCGCCGACGAGCACGTCCACGTCCCCGACGACGACCTTCGGAGCCGGACACGTCAACGTCTGCTTGTGTCCGTCTTTCTCGATGGACGCGCCGAACGCCGTGTATCCGTCCATCGAGGCCGCCGTCCCGACGCACATGTACGGCTCGCCGAGTTCGTGGGCCGCCCGCTTGGCGATGTCGTTCAAAGTGCCGGAGCCGACGGCGACCGGGACGGCGTCCGTCCCGCGAAGCGCCTCGACGAGCTTCTCGATGTTCGAATACTTCGCGTACAACGTCGGCGTTCCGGGGAAGACATACGGCTCGCGGAGTTCGACTCCGGCCTCCTCGAGGCTGTCGCGAGTTCCCTCCCCGGCCACGCCGAACGTGTTCTCGTCGGCGACTATGACGGCGGCTCGTCCGGGGAAGTTCTTCGAGAAGACCTCCCCGACCCGCGAGAGGGCGCCGGAGGAAATCTCCACATCCTCCGTGTCCGTCGCGCCCCGGAGGGCGTCCTTTATCCGTTCATCACTCAAAATCCACCTCCGTAAAGGTCGGGAGTCGGGGTGTTCCCGACTTCCGCTCCTCCGACGCCATTGCCATCCCGCTTGACAAACCACCGCCGAACCTCGACCGGACGCCTCGGCGAGAAAAGGTTTCGACCATAGGGTTTCGACCATATTCCTTCTCCGATCCCCGAAGCGCCGCGGAGCGGAAAGCGCCGCGGAGCGGCTCCCGCCCCCCGGCGAGCGACCGCGAGCGTGCCGTTTCGGCTATCCATCATCCTCCTTCCACCCGGACTCGCTCCAAATATCCTCGGGGATGAGCTTGTCTATCCGGTCGAGGACGTAGTCGGGGAGGTTGTCCGGGGATTCGTTTTCGAGGTCTTCGGCTTTCGTCTCTCCGGTGAGGACGACCGCGGAGGGCATCCCGGCGCCCTTCGCCATCCGGATCTCCGTATAAAGGCGGTCCCCGGTCATCACGCAATCCTTCGCGTCGAGGCCGAGCATGCCCTTGATGGTCTCGAGCATCACCGGGTCGGGCTTCCCGACGTTGACGCGGCACTTCCCGCCCGTGCATCCCTCGATCGCGCCGACGATGGCGGCGGCGTCCGGCTCGCCCCGTCCTCCGGGGAACGGGCAGTACCGGTCGGGGTTCGTCGTCATAAGCCACGCCCGCCCGTGGAACCATATCGCGTCGAAGGCGATCTGGAGCTTCCGGTACTCGAAGCCCCGGTCGTACGAGGCGATCACAATGTCTATCTCCTCCGGGTTCTCGCTCATGCGGATTCCGGCTTCGGACAATGCGTCTTTGAGAGGCTGCTCGGAGATCGGGTACACGGTCGCGCCGGGATGGTTTCGGAGGAGGTACTCCGTCGCCGTTACGACGGTGTTCACGATGTCCTCCTCCGGGGTCGGAAGCCCGAGCCTCGTCAATTTCTCGACGTAATCTTTGAGTCCCTTCGTCGGGTTGTTCGAGAGGAATACGACGCGCTTCCCGTGTTCGCGGAGCTTCTCGACCATGCGCCTCGCACCGGGCAAAAGCTCGTCGCCGAGGTATATCGTCCCGTCGAGGTCGAAGACGTATCCTTCGTATAGCTTGTCTGGAGTTCGCATCTTGGCTCCGCTCGAAGTTTCGTTTTTCATGGCGCCCCCCGATGGATATTTTTTGTCATTTGTCATTGGCGAAAAACTAAAAACCACCAACCAATAACCAATAACCCGAGCGACCGAAGGGAGCGACCTCACGGCATCACCGCCACCTTTATCCCCTCGCCGCTCGCCGACTTTTCTATCGCCTCGACCGTCTCCGCGAGCGGGAAGCGGTGCGTCACCATCCGATCCACCGCGATGCGCCCGGACTCGATGAGCCGGAGGGCGGTGTCGTAGTTTTCGCGCTTCGAGTCGGAGGCCCCGGTTACGGCAAGCTCGTTGTAGTGGATGAGGTTCGCCTCGACCTCCGACCACCCCGCCCCGGAAAGCCCCGCGAAAACGTTGACCCGACCGCCCTTCCGGGCGAGTCGAATAGCGTCGTTCACGAGGCTCGGGAGGCCGATGCATATGACCGCGACGTCCACGCCGAGTCCGTCCGTATGCTCGGAGACGACCTCGGAGAGATCCTCGGCCGTCGGGTCGGCGACGACGTGCGCCCCGAGTTCCTTCGCAAACACGCGGCGATCCTCGGAGGGGTTGCTCACGATCACCTTCCCCGCCCCCGAAAGAAGCGCGAGCTGAAGGTGAAACAGCCCGATCGGCCCCGCCCCGAGGATGAGAACGGTGTCGTCCATCTCGACCCGGTAATTCCCGAGCCCGTTCACACAGCACGCGAGCGGCTCGGCGAGCGCGAGATGCTCCGGCGGAATGCCTTCATGCGCCACGAAGAGGTTGCCGGCCGAGACCGCCTCCGCCGGGACGCGCATGTACTCGGCGAGGCCGCCGTCCACGACGTTGCCGACGATCCGCTTGTTCACGCACACGTTCTCCATGCCGCGCTTGCAATAATGGCACCGGAGACACGCGATGGCCGGAGCCATGACCACGGGCGAGCCGAGTTCGTACCCCTCGACGCCACGCCCGACCTCGGCGACGTGTCCCGAAAACTCGTGGCCGAGGACGAAGTCGCGGGCGACGCCCCGCGTCTTCTCGCCCCGAAGTATTCGAACGTCGGTGCCGCACACCGTATTCGCCCCGACTTTCACGAGAACCTCGCCCGTCCCGGCTCCGGGCGTCGGAACCTCCGTGACGTCTAGTTCGCCCGGGCCACGAAACACGGCGGCTAACATTTGCCTCTCCCTTCCCTCGCCATCGAACTTCCACACCGTTCCGTCTCGCCGGAGCGTATCGGCTCCTTCGAGACGCGCACCTTCGGCAAAAGCTCCTCGACATCCGACGTCCTCACGACCCCGGAGGTATCGGTGAGGACGTTCGCGGCGGCGCACGCCGTCCCGTACGCGGCGGCCTCCGGCACGGAGGAGCCTTTTGTCAGCGAGTGGAGGAAGCCCGCCGCCATCGAGTCGCCGGAGCCGATGGGATTCACGGCTTCGAGGTTCGGCGGCGACACGCGCCATGTTTTCCCGGAGCGGTTCGCAAGGACGGAGCCTTTCGCCCCCTCGGAGACGACGGCCCACTCCGCCCCCGGCTCGACGAGCGCGAGAGCCGCATCTCGCGCGTCGGCATTCTCACGAAGTCCGAGCGTCGCGACGGCTTCTTCGAGGTTCGGTTTCACGACGAAAGGTTCGGCGGCGAGGACTTCGACGAGCGGCGCTCCTTGCGCGTCCACGAGAGACGGGACGCCCGCCTCGCTCGCGGCCTCGACGAGCCGGGCGTAAAAATCCTCGGGTACGCCGGAGGGGAGCGACCCGATGAGGCAAAGCGCGTCGGCTTTGGGGAGATGCTTCCTCGCTATGTCTTCGAGGGCGGCGGCGCCCTCGGCGGAGACGGCTTCGGCTTCTTCGACGAGTTCGGTCACTTTGCCGCCGTCGTGGAGGAGGGTGGCGCACGTTCGCGTCGGGGCGCCCGTCCACACGACATCCCGGACGATGCCTTCCCCATCGAGATTTTCGGCGACGAAGCGACCGGAATCTCCGCCGAGGAAGGAGACGAAAACGGCGCGGCTTCCGAGGGTGGCCGCGACGCGGGCGGCGTTCGTGACTTTGCCGGAGGCGGTTACGCGGACTTCGTTCGCCCGGTTCACCGAACCGGGAACGAGACGCTCGAAGGAGAGGGTTCGTTGCATGGCCGGAGTTCCGCCGACGCACAGGATCACGGCGTACTCGCTTTGCTCAAGGTCGCTTCGCTTCGGTCTCTGGTTTTTGCCAATAACCAACAACCAACAACCAACAA
>JACDAJ010000280.1 GCA_013695475.1 Rubrobacter sp.
GGACTCACCTTCGAGGCGATCGCGAGCAAAGTCGGGAAGCACAAAGTATGGACGACCGCCGCCCTCCACGGACAGCACCCGATGAGCGCGGAGGAGGCTGACGCCGTTTGCTCGCTCCTCGGCCTCGACGCGGAGGTCGCCTCGGTTTTGCAGGAAATTCCGACGCGTGGATCTCTCGACTCGAACGTTCCGACCGACCCGACGATTTACCGGATACACGAGATCACACAAGTTTACGGAACCACGATAAAAGCTCTCATTCACGAGGAGTTCGGGGACGGCATCATGAGCGCCATAAACTTCGACATGAACATCGAGCGCGTCGAAGACCCCGACGGCGACCGCGTGAGGATCACATACGAAGGGAAATATCTTCCGTATCAGTGGAAAGAGAAATAGGGCGGGATTTTCCGACGAAAGAGGCGGATCTCCTGGTTCGGGATCATCGCCTCCGGGCGAGAACAATGAGATGTTCGCTCCCCGAATCGAACGGCTCCCCGTCGAAGCCGCCGTATATGGACTCGACCGAAAAGCCTGACATGCGGAGCATGAGCTCGAGTTCGTCGCGGGTTGTCAGCCGGATCTTCAGTTCGTGGGCGCGGCGGTTTTTGAGGGAACCTCCGTCGTCGTAAAGTTCGTAAAACAATCTCATGTCCATGATTTGCGAGGCGGGATCGTACCTCGAAGCGGAGAAACGGTCGAGCTTTCCCTCCGAAAGCTGCCGCGTGAAATCGTGGCGAAGCTGCGAGACGGACGGCTCGGCGAGTTCCTCCGGTGAGAACACGGAGACTTCGACGCCGAGGAGTCCGTCCGGCGCGAGATGCTCGCGGGCGTTATTCAGGAAATCTAGCGCGTCTTCGAGATCCAATAAACAAAGGAACGAATTGAAGGCGCACACGGCGAGTCCGTAAACTTTGTCGAGCTTCACGCGGCACATGTCCCCGGCGATCCATTCGACGCTCTCGTTCTTCCTTTTGCCGCGTTCGATCATCTCCTCCGAAAGCTCGACCGCCGTGACCTTCGAGCCTCGCCTCGCCATCGGGGCGGAAATTCTCCCGGTTCCCGCTCCCCATTCGACGACGGGGCCGCCTTCACGGTCGGCGAGCGAAAGCCAGAAAGGAACGTCGTAGTCGTGGGCGTATTCGAGGTTGTACAAATCGGCGAGGAGGTCGTATTCGGGCAAGGTCCGCTCCTTTTATATAGGATTTGCAAAGATAGCAAATCTCGGAATGGGAGGCTCATTTGTCGAAGATAACGGCCCTCGATCACGTCCAGCTTTCTCTCCCGAAAGATGCGGAACCCGAAGCACGCAAATACTTCGGAACCCTCCTCGGCCTCACCGAAATAGAAAAACCCCCGAACCTCGCGAAACGCGGCGGACTGTGGTTCTCACTCCCCGACGGACGCGAACTCCATCTCGGGACCGAGGAGCCTTTCTCCCCGAACACGAAAGCACACCCGGCGTTCGCCACGAACGACCTCGACGGACTCGCCGCCGAACTCTCGGACGCGGGGTATCCCATCGAGTGGGACGAGGAACTCGCGCCTTTGCGGAGGTTTTATTCGGAGGACGTTTTCGGGAATCGCATCGAGTATCGGGCCACCGAAACCGGGGCTTGAATCCTCCACGTCCGGCGGGCGTATAATGAATTGACGTTGCCCGAACTTATTTTGCGGAGGTTTGGATGGGTACTCTTTTTACGATTCTCCTCGTTGTCATCCTCGTCGTGCTCGTGATTTACGCGATCAGCCAATACAACGGCCTGGTCAAGCGAAGAAACGAGGTCGAGGAATCGTACCGCCAGATAGACGTTCAATTGAAACGCCGCTATGATCTCATCCCGAACCTCCTCGAAGGCGTGAAGAAATATTTCCAGCAAGAAAAGGATGTCCTCACGCAAATAACCGAGGCCCGTTCACAGGCGATGCAGCCGCAATCCCCCGGCGAACAGGCTCAGTCCGAAAGTCGTCTCTCCGGAGCCATCGGCAACTTGTTCGCGGTTTCGGAGAATTATCCGGAGCTTCGGTCGAACACGGTTCTCATAGATTTCCAGGAGGAGCTTTCCTCGACGGAGAACAAGATCTCCTTCGCACGCCAGCATTACAACGACTCCGTCCAGGTATACAACACGAAAATACAGAGCTTCCCCGCTGTCATCTTCGCCCGCGCGATGGGCTTCACCGAGCGCGAATATTTCGAGGCCGTCGGCCCCGAGCGCGAGTCCGTGACCGTCTCATACGATTGATCCCCCGATGAGCGAAGCGGCGAACCAAACTTCGGCGGGCCGGGAGTTCGAGGGGACTTTCCGCGACCGCATATCCAAAAACAAACGCCAAAGCCTTTTTCTCATGTTCGGTTTTTTCGTGTTCGTCCTCGTTTTCGGGTACATCGTCGGATACGCGTGGGTCGGCGACCCGGTCGGAGCCATTTTCGGCGTGTTCCTCGCCCTCATCGCTGGAACGGTCTCCGGCCTCCTCACGTACTTCGCCGGGGACAAAATGGTTCTCGCGGCATCGCGGGCGAAGGAGATCACACACGAAGATGCCCCCGTCCTTTTCAATGTCGTCGAGGAGATGAAAATAGCCTCCGGCCTCCCGATGCCGAAGGTGTACATAATCAACGACTCCGCCCCGAACGCTTTCGCCACGGGCCGCGATCCGGAGCATGCCTCGGTCGCGGTCACGTCCGGCCTCCTCGAAAAACTGAACCGCGACGAGTTGCAAGGCGTCATGGCGCATGAGATGGCGCATGTCGGGAACTTCGACATCCGGTACGCGATGATGGTCGGCATCCTCGTCGGAACCGTGGTTTTGGTTTCCGACTTCTTCCTTCGGAGTTTGTGGTTCGGCGGTGGTCGCCGCCGCGGTGGGGGAGGGGGCGGAGGTGGATACATTCAACTTATCATGATCGTGGTGGCGATACTCTTCGCCATACTCGCCCCGATCTTCGCCCGCCTTTTGCAAATGTCCATCTCCCGCCAACGCGAATACCTCGCCGACGCGACCGCCGTCAAAATGACCCGGAACCCGAAAGGGCTCGCCGACGCGCTCGCCAAAATCTCCGGCGACAACGAAGTCCTCGAAGTGGCGAACCGGGCGACATCGCATTTGTACATAATCAACCCGGTGAAGAACTTCGAGAAGCGGGCGAAGAGCATGTTCTCGACGCACCCGCCGATAGACGAGAGGATCGCCGTTCT
>JACDAJ010000281.1 GCA_013695475.1 Rubrobacter sp.
CGTGCTGCGCGACGCCGGCCGCTACGACGACCAGCTCCGCCGGATGTGCGTGTTCGACCTGCTGGCCAACAACACCGACCGCAAGGGCGGCCACGTCCTCGTCGACGCCGAGGACCACATCTGGGGCATCGACAACGGGCTCTGCTTCTCGCTCGAGGCCCGTCTGCGCACCGTGATCTGGGACTTCGCCGGCGAGCCGGTGCCCGACGACCTCATGGACGCCGTCGTCGGGCTCCTCGACTGCGGCCTGCCCCCCGCGGTGACGGACCTCCTGTTCGACGACGAGGTCGAGGGCATCCTCTCGCGGGCCCGGCGGTTGCGCTCGGCCCGCCAGTTCCCCCACGACCCCACCGGCCGCCGCATCCCCTGGCCCCTGATCTGAGCATGACCTCCTAGACATCCCACGTGCCGAAACTGTCAAGCGGCGAGTTGGCTGCGGTGTCCCCACGCGGTGTGCTCGTCGTAGAGGGTCTGGTGGCGGAGGCAGCCGTGGAGGATGCCGACGAGTCGGTTGGAGAGTGCGCGTAGAGCTCTGCTGTGAGTGTCACCCGCTGCTCGGCGCTGGTCGTAGAGGGCCCGGGCTCCAGGGCTGCGGGTGAGCGTGGCGAAGGCCCAGAGGTAGCAGGACGTCGGCGAGACGCCGGTTGCGGGCGTAGCGGGCCAGCACGACGTGGCTCTTGCCCGATGCGCGAGTGATCGGTGACGTCCCGGCGTAGTTCTTGCGACACTTGGCGTCTGCGTAGCGGTTCGGGTCATCTCCGAACTCTGCGAGCACCCGGGCGCCCAGGATCATCCCCAGTCCTGGCAGGGAACGGATGATCTCGGCGTCCGGGTGCTGGTCAAAACTTGTGGCCAGGTCGTTCTCGATGCGGCCGATCTGAGCGGTGAGCTCGGTGGCGATCGCAACGAGTGCGATGACGGTCGAGCCCATTGCTTCGCTCAACAACGGCGGAGCGGCGAGCTGGTCGGTGCGCAGCGCCGTCCTGATCTGTTCGGCGCGTTCGTCGACGCGGCGTTGTCGGCCACCACCTCGGAGCGCAGAGGCGATCTTCGAGGCGGACACTTGTCGACCAAGCGTGGGGGTTGGGGCGATGGTCAACACAGCCAGGGCGTCGCTGTGGCCGAGCTCCTCGAACGCCTCGAGCGCGGCCGGGTAGAACTCGCGCAACATCGACCGGAGCTGGTTGAGCTGGCGTTGGCGGGTCCAGATCAGGCTCTGATGGGTTCGAGCAAGAACCTTCACTGCTTCAGCGAGCTCGCTGTCGCCAGCTATCGGACGGTGGTTGTGGCCATCGGTGCGGGCCAGTCCGGCAAGCACCTTCGCGTCGCCGGGGTCGGACTTCGCTCCCGAGGTCGTGTGTCGTTCCCGATAGCGAGAGGTCGACATCGGGTTGACCGCCAGCACGGTGTAGCCGGCTGCGACCAACGCCCCGACGAACAAGCCGCGGTCAGTTTCGGTTGCCACGACCACATCGCCGGCGGTGTCGACGTGGAGGGCGACCAGCTCGTGGAACCGAGCAACGCCTTCGAGGCCGTCAGGCAGCCGGCCACCGCCGAGCCGGCGACCATCACCGTCCTCGACATGGACGTCATGGTGGGCCTCGGCCCAGTCATGACCGACGAACACCTTCACCTGGCACCTCCTGGTCGTGGTCGAGATCGAGCCCGAGGCGACCAGCAGCCCGCTAATGGTTCAGTGCTCGCAGCACGTCATCCCACCAGCCATCCAGGTCTCCTCGCCGACCGACCGGCGCACGATCTAGGAGTAGGTCTCGACGACCTGCGAGAGAGAGTGCTGACCGACCCGCGGCTCGGAACCAGCCTCCCTCACCATCAGAAGGCCGATCGAGTCCCATTAGCGCTCGGGCCCAGGGGCGTCGATCGCCCCCTCGGTCGGGGCTGGGTCTCCCGCCCCCCGGGACGGGCTCCGGGCCGGGCGCAGGCGGGCCCGGGCACCCCACCAGCTCACCCGGGCCATCGACTCCACGATGATCCGCCCGGACATCTTCGACGTGCCCCGCTCGCGGTCGCGGAACTCGATCGGGAGCTCGGCGATGGAGCCCCCGGCGGCCACGATGCGGAAGGCGAGCTCGGTCATGAAGGCGTAGCCGTTGGCTCGCGTCGTCTCATACGCGATGGCCTCGAGCATCGACCGGCGGTAGGCGCGGAACCCGGAGGTCGCGTCGCGGATGGGGAGGCCCAGCACCCAACCGGTGTAGCGGTTGCCGTAGCGGGAGAGGGCCCGGCGGTGAGCGGGCCAGTTCGGCGTGCTCCCGCCCGGGACGTAGCGCGAGCCGACGACCATGTCGTTCCCCGCGCCCACCTGTTCCACCAGCGAGGGGATCACGGTCGGGTCGTGGGAGAAGTCGGCGTCGATGGTCACCAACACGTCGTGGCCCGCGGCCAGGGCGTGGGCGAACCCGGCCCGGTAGGCGTTGCCCAGTCCGTCCTTGCCCGGTCGGCGGAGCACCTCCACCCGGCTCAGCTCGGCCCCGACCGCCTCGGCCCGCGCCGCGGTGCCGTCGGGGCTGGCGTCATCGACGACCAGGATCCCGACATCAGGGGCCGCGGCCCGTACGGCGCGCAGGAACCCCTCGATGTTCTCCACCTCGTCGTAGGTGGGGACGATGACCACCGCGCGCATGGGCGGCGACACTACTGCCGGCCCCTCCCCCGCTCCGAGGTGGCGGACCGACGCCGCCCTACCGGCACCGCTCGTACAGCAGGAACGACGGCGCCTCTGAGGCGCCGAAGGCGTCGATCATGC
>JACDAJ010000017.1 GCA_013695475.1 Rubrobacter sp.
TCTCGAAGCTGTTCGGGAAGTCTTTGAGGATCGGAGCCATGCTCGGGAGTGTATATGACCCACTCAAACTCAATGTTAAACTTTGTATAACAAACGAAGGAGGCTCGGGTATGGAGGCGGTACGGAAATTGCAGAAAATCGGGGGTTCGGTCGCGTTGACGATACCGGCAGAGATGGCGCGTGAACTCGGGTTGTCGGCGGGGGATGAGGTGCGGGTTCGTGTGGAGGACGGGCGGATGGTGGTCGAGCGGGCGGGCGGGCGTCCACCGGGGGATGTGGTCGAGTTCATGGCGCGGTTCATGGGGAAGTATGACGAGGCGCTCAGAAATTTGGCGGGTCGATAGTGGCGAATCTGGATCTCCGCCGGGTCATCTTCATCCACACCGCTTTGATCGGAGAGTACGGCGGTTCGGAAGGGGTGCGGGATGTCGAATCTTTGGAGGCGGCCATAGCGAGACCGTGGGGCGCATATTTCGGAAAGGAGCATTTCCCGACCCCTTTCGACAAGGCGGCGGCGATCACGGAAAGCATCATCCGCCGCCACTCGTTTTTGGACGGGAACAAAAGAACCGGCATTTCATCCGGAGCATACCTTCTCTCCACCTTCGGGTACGAAGTCGAGTCGAGCCAGAAAGAACTCGAAGACTTCGGTGTGGACGTGGCGAACGACGAGATGGCTTTCGAGGAGATCTCCGGCTGGTTCGAGGGGCGTTCGGAGGAGGCCGGGCGATGAGCCGCTATCCGTCGTAGGGAAGGATGCGGAAGTGTCGGCCACGGAAACCCGCGACCGCCCGGAAGTCGCGTTGGTCGGTGGTGAGGATGTCGAAGCAGTCGTGCCGCTCGGCGAGGACGACGCATGAGGCGTCCGCGAGTCCGAAGCCCATGAGGTCGGCGTATCGGGCGAGGAGGGTTCGGGCGCGGGCGAGGTCTTCGTTTGAGGAGGGTTCGATCACGTAAGAATTTTCGATCTCCTCCAAAACGGTGAGCTGCTTTTCTCTTCCGAGGCGGTCGAGGATGAAGTAGTCGAGTTCGGCGAGCGCGATCGGGGAGATTATTGTCGAGCCGCGAACGTTGTTTACGGCATCGAGAAAAAGTTCGTGGTCGGGCTGCGCGCTGTGTCGAAGACGGAGTAAAGTCCACCGGCATCAGCGATGAGCGTCAACGCCGTCTCACGCCATAAGGATCCTCAGCCAATTGCCGCGCCAACGTCGGATCCCCACTGTCGAACAATGCGCCGCGAGGCTTCCGCTTCGGATACTTTTTCTCGTCGTCTTTGCGTTCCTTCTTCTCCGACCGGGCTTCGATCTTTTTGCTCATCTCGATGCTCCTTCCGGTTCACCCATATTTTACGATCCCGAACGGAGCGATTCGACACCGAAGTCGTAGAATTCTTCTTCTATGCGCTTAGCCAACGTGGGGTCTCCACTGTGAAAGAGAGAACCACGAGGCTTCCTTTTCGGATATTTCTCTTCGCCGTCTTCGTGTTCGTCCTTCGTTTTCTCCGGCTTGTCTATGGTTTCCTTGTCCATTTCGACGCTCCTTTCTATCCCTCGTATTTTATAGCCCATGTCCGGGGGGCACGAACCATGCGACAAGGTAGAATGCGTTTATGGAACGCGAGAAGATCACCATCGAGATCGAGGAAAGCCTGCTTCGCTCGGCGCGGGAGATGGCGGAGCGCGGCGGGAAGAGCGAGGATGAGATCTTCGAGGAGGCTCTCGAAGCGTATGTGGGGTTCGATTTCCTCGACCGCATCCACGAAAGGCTCGAACGCGAGGGACTTGCGCTGAGCGAGGAGGAATCGCTCAAGCTGGCTTACGAAGAGCTTCATGCCATGAGGGCCGAAAGAGACGATGCCGAATCCCGCGAAAGCCAGACCGGATAGTCGAAGCTGAATCGCGTCGTCATTGACCCCGGCGTTTTCGTCTCCGCCGCGCTTTCCCCTTCGGACACTCCGTCGAAGCTCGTCGCACACTGGAAGCGGGGAACCTTCGATTTGCTCGTGTCCCGCTCGTTGCTTGGCGAACTCGAAACCGTGCTCATGCGAAGCAAGTTCCGCCGATACCTCTCCGAGGACGAGGCGTCGAAATACATCGAGCGTTTCAGGAAGCGGGCGACGATGCTCCCCGACCCCGACTCCATCCCCCGTGCCACCCCCGACCCGAAGAACGACTATCTCGTTGCCCTCGCCCTTTCGGTGGACGCGGATTTCCTCGTCTCCGGCGACCCTCATTTGACGAAGCTCGAAGACGCGCCCGTGAGAGTTCTTTCGCCGCGTGGGTTTCTCGATCTCATTGCCGGATGAATCTCGCGTGCCGCCCCGTCGTGGCGATCATGCTTGGCGAGAGTTTGCGAAGGCGAGGCACTTTGCAAAAATATTGCATTCCATGAATTTTTCGACGATATCCGGCGCTTCTCTGGCATTCGTCTCAATATGTGGATAGAATCTCCGGCGGAGATCGGCGGTTCCGGTTCCCGACCCGGATTCCGAGCATGGACGAAACAAGATCATGCTCGAAGGCGACGTCCCGAACCCGGTGAATCCACCGTCGGGATGCCGCTTCCGAACGCGGTGCCCCCACGCCA
>JACDAJ010000038.1 GCA_013695475.1 Rubrobacter sp.
GAGGTCGCCACCGATTCTTCGACGGAGACTTTCGTCGCGCTCAAACTTTTCGTGGACAATTGGCGGTGGGCGGGGGTTCCGTTTTATGTGAGGGCGGGGAAGAGGATGCCGAAGAAGGCGACGGAGATCGCCGTCCATTTCAAGCCCACGCCGCATACGCCCTTCGCCCGGGCGGGCGACGACGGCATGGAGCCGAACGTCCTCGTCATTCGCATACAGCCGGAGGAGGGTGTGTCGCTGAAAATCGGGGCGAAGGTTCCCGGCTCGGGCTTCGACATCGGGGCGGTGAATATGGATCTCCTCTATGGCACGGCTTTCCTCGAAGAAGCCCCGGACGCATATGGCCGCCTCCTCCTCGACCTTATGCTCGGCGACCCGACCCTCTTCATCCGGGCCGACGAAGCCGAGGGTTCGTGGCGAATTCTGGAGCCGGTGATGAAGGCGTGGTCGAAAGAAGAGAGCGTCCCGTTTTATGCGGCGGGGGCGTGGGGGCCGGATGAAGCCGATTCCCTCCTCGAAGCTGACGGGCGCGAATGGAGGCGGACGTGAAAAGCTGTCAGCCAAAAATTTGTGGCGGCGTAGTTTTCGGGGGGGCGCCGGGCCGTCTCCTTCGCCGAGAAACATACTCTCCAGCGAAGACGCGCCGCCGGAAGGAGACGAGCGTGGATGCGAGGTTTCTCGCGCGGGACCGGCGCGGCGCGAGAGTGTGGGCTTCGCCACTCGCAAAAAAGCTGGCGGCTGACGGCTGATGGTTATGAGCTTAGAAAGCGTCGAGCGGGAGTTGGCGCGGCTTCGGATGAACGATGATGGGACGCTCGGGCTTCGGGCGAGTGTTTTGAATTTGATCGTTATGGTGGGGGAGGAGTCGGCGGAGGAGGTGGCGAGGGGCGTGTCGGAGCTTGCGAATCGGCATCCTTCACGGTCCATAATTCTCGTCTCCGACGCGGACGGCGAGTCGATCCTCGATATTCGGCTTTCGGCTTTTTGCAGTTTGCGGGGCGGTTCGGGAGACAATGTTTGCTCCGAGCAAATTACGGTTTATGCTGGGGGGCCGCCCGCGCTCCACCTCGAAAGCGTCGCCGGGCCGCTTCTCGTCCCGGATCTCCCGACTTTCCTTTTTTATCCGGAGGGGTTCCCGGACTCGGACGACGGTGTGATCCGCCTCGCCGACCGGGTGATCCTCGATTCCTCGGCCTCGCCCGGATGCGAAAGGTCTTTCCGAAAGATATCCGCCCTCGTCGAATCCCCGGACACACCCGCCGTCGGGGACATTCAATGGACGGCCCTCTCCCCGTGGCGCTCGCTGGCGGGGGAGCTTTTCTCCTCGCCCGAAAGAAGCGGCGACCTCCGAAACATCCGCGAAGTCGAGGTCATGCACACCGCCGGGGGCGAAAGCCGGGCGATGCTCTTCGCCGGATGGCTCGCCTCCTCCCTCGGATGGACGCCGAAGAAGAATCGCCCGTCGGACTCCGAAAACGAAGTCTCCGAAGGAGGAGTCTCCGAAAAGGGGCTCTCCGAGCGCGGAGTCTTCGAAAGCGGAATTTACGAAAGCGAAGTCTCCGGACGCGGAGTCTCCGGGCGTGGGTTCGTTTTCGATGGGCTGTCCGGGGAGATGGTATTTCGCACCTTTCCTTCGGCGGACGATGTGGATCTCAGCCGCATCACACTCCGCGCCGGAGATTTGTCGTTCGTCATCTCGCGCCACAAAGAACTCACCGAGGCCCATATCAGCGTGGAGCGAGGCGATGAAACACTCTCCCACCGGGCGGTCCGCATCGGCCGCTTCGACATGGGGACGATGCTCGATGAGGAACTGAAATTCAAAGGGCGCGACCCCGTTTATGAGTCGTCTCTCGAAAAAGTCATGGAGATGATGAACATATGAACGTGTCCGTATTCGAGAACCCGGAAGAACTCGCCGAAGCCGCCGCGAGGGACTTCTCCGAAAAGGCGGAAGCGGCCATATCCGCCCGCGGCGTTTTCAACTTCGTCCTCGCCGGAGGCTCGACTCCGAAGGCGACGTATGAAGTCCTCGCGAGGGATCACACCGAAAGCGTGGATTGGAAGAACATCCACATTTTCATCGGCGACGAAAGAACCGTCCCGCCCGACCACGAAGACTCGAACTTTCGGATGGCGAGGGAGGCTCTCCTCGACCGCGTCCCGGTCGGGAGCGTCCACCGGATGCGCGGCGAACTCGCCCCGGAAGAGGCCGCGAAGGAATACGAATCGGAGCTTCGAAACATCTTCGGCGAGGCTCCGAGCTTCGACCTCATCCACCTCGGAATCGGGGAGGACGGCCACACCGCGAGCCTCTTTCCGAGGACGGAAGCCCTCGAGGTCACAGACCGCCTCGTCGTCTCGAACGTCGTCGAGAAGCTCGACACGGTGCGCCTCACGCTCACGAAGGAGGTCATAAACGACGCCCGCTCGGTCGTTTTCCTCGTCGCCGGAGAGGGGAAGGCGGAGGCTCTCGAAGAAATCCTCGAAGGTGGCGGCGATGCGCGGGAGTATCCATCGAAGCTCATCCGGCCAAAAGCTGGCGGGCCGGAGTGGATGGTGGAGCGGGGCGCGGCTGGTTCCCTTGAAAAGCAAAAGCCGAGAAGAGAACCCTCCCCGGCTTTGATCTGGGAAAGGGCGAACCGGAAATAATAAGACGTGAAAGCAGCTGAAGAGCGATTTTATATAGCGCAACAACTATATAAAGAGCCGGTTCGCCCTTTTAACCTTTTACTACGCGGGCTGTTTTGACTTGGATCACGGGGAGCGGGAAATCTCTCGAAAATTTCCCGCTCCTGTCAGCCCGCTTCGCTCGTCAGCACTTCAGCTTGTCAGCCAAAAACAAACGACTGGGCAGCCGCACGAGCCGTCTCCCGTGTGCATCCTGGCAGAGTTCCGGCTCGGAGTTTCGAAATTGCCAACCGAAAGCTGACGGGCTGAAATGCTGAGAAGCTATCCGCTAAAAAACCTTCTTCAAAAACCCGATCGCACCCTGTTTCCACGGCACCCGGTGCGATACCCCGGAGGATCGCTCGAACTTTTCGAGGTTTTCCAAATACCATCGGAAGTTCCGCAAAAGAGCCTCTTTGTTCGAGAACTTCGGAGCGTACCCGAGTTGCTTCTCCGCCTTTTCGATGGAGACGAAGGAGTCTTTGGAAGCCGTTTCATACACCCATTTATAGAGTGGGGAGACACCGAGCGCGTCGAGGGCGCGGAGACCCCATATCGCGGGAAGAGCCGGGAAGCCGACGATCTTTTTCCCATGCCCCGCCTCGTCGAGGACGGCTTGATAGTCACCCTTCATCGTCGTGAACTCCGACGCGCCGATGTTGAATGTGCCGTTGACGCGCTCCTCCGGCAATGTCAGGCAAAGGGCGATGGCGTCGCACAGATCCTCGACGTCGAGGAGTTGGTAGCGGTTGTCTCCGCTCCCGATCATGGGGAAGTTGTGTCCGGTGTGCGCCCAGTCGTACAAAAGCGCGAAAACGCCGAGACGCTCCGGCCCGACGAAGGACTTCGGACGGATTATCGGGACGGTGAGACCTTTCGCGCGGTGTTCGAGGCAGATCATCTCCGCTTGAATCTTCGCCTGCCCATACGGCCCGACACCTTCGAGTTTGTCCGTCTCATAGAGCGGATGGTGATCCGGTATCCCATAAACCGCCGTCGAGGAAACATGGACGACGCGCTCGACGTTGTGGCGGAGCGCGGCCTCGCACACGTTCCTCGTTCCTTCCACGTCGGTCGTGTATATATCGTCGGCGGAATAGAGAGGCAACGCGGCGGCGGTGTGGATCACGAGATCCACGTTTTCCATCGCCTCGTCGAGGAGGCGTTTGTTTCGGATGTCGCCTTTGAAGATGGAGACTTTGCCGCGCTCCGGGTAGTCGAAATCTTCGGTGTCAATGGAGGCTATTTCGTAGCCGCGCTTCATGAGGTGCCGGATCTGGTTTATCCCGAGGAATCCCGCCCCGCCCGTTATGAGAACTTTCTTCGCCATGCCGCTTTCTCCTTCTTGTGCGAGTTTGGAACAGTTAATCACATCGCGCGGGCAAGCGGCGCGTTCCATTCGATGGTCATCGCGGCTCGGAAGGGCGGCAATTCTTCGAAGCCACGTGGTTTGAGCGATGCGCGGGCGACTTCATGTATGCACGGTGGTCGGGACGAACCGGGTTGGGGTAGTCCGCGAAACGCCCGGCAGGGATGTGATCTTCGCCAGAGGCGTCAATGACATCGTCCATGGCTACGGAGGAAACGAATCCTCCGCGGCAACGCCGGGAACGACACACTCCTCGACGGGCCGGGAAATGACGCGCTCCTCGGAGGGCCGGGCAACGACATCCTCAATGGCGGCCCCGGACAAGACCGCCTCGTCGGCGAGTCGGGGAGAAATGTGGTCAGGCAATAATTCCGAAATTTCCCGGAGGCTGGGCGTGAAATACGCCCGGCTTCTTTTCGGATCGTCTTCTTCCGGAAGCCATGCCGAGTCCGGGCGAACGACCCCGCACTTCCTCGGAAGCGAGCTTCGCCATAAAACGCGAACCGCGCCTGAGGAAGGCGGCGGCAACCAACCAGATTCCGTACTACCATCGGCTGGCGTGTTCCGCTTTGAGGGAGGTGTCTTTTGTCCGAGAAATATGATGCGCCGCCCATGAACCTCCTTCTCCCCGAACGCTTCGAGAACCCCGCCGACGGATACGGATTTCAAAGAGTCGTTTTCGAGCAAATCGCCTCCGGCGAACGGTCGCCGACCGTCGTCATAACCCCTTCGACTCGCCACGTCGGGGTGACGAAACGGGACACGCACCGCGATGGTTTCCACGACGCCGTCCGGGCGGCGGACGAGGAAGGGTATCCGACGCTCGTTCGGAATGCGGGGGGAGGAGCGACCGCCGCCGATGCGGGGACTTTCGGGTTTTCCATCGTGCGTCTGGCGGACGGGGTGGAGATCGGGGCTGGGATCCGGGAGCGATACGATGAGGCCGCCTCCCTCGCGTTGTCCGCTTTCGGGCGGCTCGGCGTGAGAGAGGTCGAGGTGGGGGAGGTTCGGGACGAGTTTTGTCCGGGGGATCACAGTTTGAGGATCGGGGATTGGCGCGACGGTATGAAAATCGTCGGGATCGCGCAAAGGGTCACGAAGCGGGCGGCGAGCGTCGGCGGAATCGTCCTCGTTCATGGGGAGGAAGAACTCGCCGATGTCCTCGAAGGAGTGTATTCGGCGATGAAACACCCCTTCCGTCGCGGGAGTGTCGGGAGTTTGCGCCGCGCCGGACACGAGATTTCGGTGGCCGATGTCATCGAGGCGTTCGCCGGGGAGGCGGAGGTTCGGTACGGCGCGAAGAGAACGTCCCTCGACGACGAAACTTTGCGTATGGCGCGTGAGGCGGGGGAGGCGCACATCGCCCGTGTCGGCTCGTGAAAAATTCCGGGTTTCGGCTCGCTTCGGGAAGGGATAAAACGGTATCATTGCCGGAATGATTTCCGACCCTCGATCCCCGACTTTCGACCCCCGGTGTTTATGAATTCGCTGCTTCGGATCCGGGCGGTGGCGGCGAAGGAATTCTGGGCTTTGGCTCGCCAGCCGCAACTTCTCGCGCTCCTTCTCATCGGCCCGGTCCTCATCATGGTCGTCTTCGCGCTCAGCTTCGACGCTGGAAGCTATTTGCCCCGAGCCGTCATCGTCGTCGAGGAAGACAGCGAGGGCGAGGATATTTTCGAGCAGTTCCGGCGGCAGTTCACCGAGAGAACCGATTTCCAGGGCGTGATGCGGAGCGTGGACGAGGCCGACGAAATGCTTCGGAACGACGAGACCGACGCGGTCATCATCATGCCTTCGGAGCCTTCGGCGAGGGTCGCCGAGAGCGAGCAAGCCGTCCTCGAAGTCCATTACAACAATATAAATCCCATCTTCGGCACCACGGTTCCGAACCGGGCGAACGGCCTTATATTGGATTTGAACCGCTCGATAGTCCGGGAAGGCATCGCGCAGGAATTGCAAGCCATCCGCCCGACACAGGAGCAAGTCGAGGAACTCAACGTGCAGATCGAGCAAGTCAACGAGACCGCCGAATCCCTGTCGAGCGACGACGCCCGCCAAACCACCGCCGACCTCGACAACGCCCTCGGAAACCTCGAAACCACCCTCGAACTCCTCTCCCTCGCCGACGACGAGAACGAGGACATCCAAAACGCCCTCGAAGAGACGAGGAATTCTCGGGAGCTTCTCGGGGAGGTTCGGGACGCGCAGGAAGAGGGTGCCGACTCCGTACAGGAACAGGCCGGGACGGCGGAGCTTCAATCGTCGCTCGCCGAGCTTTCGGAGGAGAGCGCCGCTCTTCCGGCGGACGTTCCGGCTCAGGTTCTCGTGAACCCGCTCCGGCTCGTCGTTGACAATCTCGCCCCCTTCGAGCCGGACGCTGCGGGATTTTACGCCCCCTCCACCCTCGGACTCCTCATACAACATATCGCGTTGAGTTTGGCTTCCCTCGCCATAGTCCGGGAGCGGCTATCCGGGGCGTATGAATATTTCGAGGTGTCGCCGCTCGGGGCGGGGGAGCTTCTCATCGGGAAATTCATCACGTATCTCTTTCTCGTCGTCGCGGTGAACATGGCGGTCGCGCTCGCGCTTGTGAGCTTGCTCGAGATCTCCATACAAGGAAGCCTCGGGATGCTCGCCTCAGTCATGGCGATGCTCTCCGCGACCTCCATCGCCGCCGGATTCCTCCTCTCCGCGGTGTCGCGCAGCCAGCTTCAAGCCATCCAAGTTTCGATGCTCGCCTTCATCGGAAGCGGCTTCTTCTCCGGCTTCCTCTTCCCCCTCGAAGAACTCGACCAGCCCGCCACCGGGTTCTCGTACCTCCTCCCGGCGACGTATGGCATACGGGCGTTGCGCGACGTCATGCTCCGCGGACAATGGCCCGCCACCTTCGACCTCATCGGACTCGCCGTGTACTTCCTCGTGTGCCTCGTCGCCGCCCGCCTCCTCATGGGTCGGAAGGGAGCCGCGTAGAAATGGCGGTCGTCGAGGCGAAGGGGCTGATGAAGAGTTTCGGGGGGAAAAGCATACTTCGGGGCGTGGACATCGAGGTTTCGGAGGGGGAAATATTCGGCCTCGTCGGCCCTTCGGGGGCCGGGAAGTCCACGCTCATGCGAACCTTGACGGGCTACCTCAAACCGACGAAGGGCGAGGTTTCGGTGTTCGGGCGCGATCCATTCCGCTTCGACGCCGCCGACCGCCGCCTCATGAGCTTCATGCCGCAAAGTTTCGTCCTCTACGATGAACTCTCCGTCAGGAAAAACATGAACTTCACCGCCGGACTTTACGGACTCAAACTCGGGCGGAGGCGGCAAAGGATACGCGAAGTCCTCAAGTTTGTGGAGTTGTGGGAGGATCGGAAGAAGACCGCGTCGCGCCTCTCGGGCGGAATGAAGCGACGTCTCCAACTCGCGGCGGCCATCGTGCATGAGCCGAAGCTCATATTCGTGGACGAGCCGACCGCGAACCTCGACCCGATTTTGCGCCGGAAATTCTGGGACGAGTTCCGGCTCCTCAGCGGGATGGGGCGCACTATTTTCGTGACGACGCAATATCTCGGCGAGGCCGAGTTGTGCGACCGCGTCGGGCTTCTCCACAACGGACGCATCATCGCGGCCGGGACGCCGGAGGAGCTTCGGAGAAAAGCGTTCGGGGGGGAGATGATCGAGCTCACCCTCGGCGGCGACCCCGGACACGTGGGCGAGCATCTCGCCGCCCTCGAAGTCGTCGGCCGCGTCGTGGAGGTCAAAGAGGAGGTCGGCGAGAACGCCGCGAGCCGCACCCGCCTCGTCGTGGAGAACGCCGACGTCGCATTGCCGAAGGTCTTCGAGGTTCTCCGCGACGCCGACGTTCGTTCCGCCGACCTCATATATCCGTCGTTCGACGAGGTTTTCTTCCGGCTGGTTCGGGGGGTATGAAGCGGTTCGTGAAGCATGCGCGGCGAGCCGGGAGCGAACCGCCTTCGGACGAGCTTCACCCGACATCGCCGCCTCTCGTCCGGAAAGTATTTCCCGAAGCCTGACAGTGAGTTCCATGAGGAATGATCCTCATGGAACTCACGCATTTCAGCTTTTTGTTTTTTGCCGATTGGCTGACAAGTGAAGCGTGCGCGGCGGGCCGAAGGTTTGCCGCTCGCCCTCAGCCGCCCGCTTGTTCGAGGTCTTCGATGATGGCGTTGACTTCGGTGTTGAAAGCCTGAATTTGCGGGAGGCTTTCTTGTGTGGCGGTGGCGAAACCTTCGACGTCGCCACCCTCGGCGGCTTCGGCGATGTTTTGGTAAGCGGGGAGAGCTTCTTCGTATGCTTCGACGAGGCGGTCGTTTATGGGCTGGAGTTCTTCGGGGGCGTCTAATTCTTGAAGCTCGGTCGCTCCGTCTTCGACGCTCTGGCGGGCTTCGTCGAGGGAGGAGAAGTTCGGGTCTATGGAGATGGAGCCGTCGTCGCCCAGTTCGACTTCGGGGTCAACGAGGCCGGAGATGTCGCTCGCGGTTTCGTCTATGACGGGACGAACCTGCCCGAGATACTCGTCCACGGCAGCCTGGCTCGCGGCGACCTCGGGGATGTCCCTCGCGGGGACGCCGGGACTCTCGACGGTGAAGCCCCCGACCGTCACCTCGCCCGCGCCGACGGTTCCCCCGGTCTCCTCCGTCGCCATCGTCGTCTCCTCCATCATGGCCGACTCCTCCGCCATGCTTTGCTCGGCGGAAGTCTGCCCTTCTTCCGGAGCCTCTTCTTGCTCGGTGGTCTCGCCGCATGCGGCGAGCGTGAACACGAGCATGGCGGATACGATGAACAAAGACTTCCGTAAATACATAGGCATTCCTTTCATGTCGAGCCTCGTCTTTTCCTCCCTTTTCCTCCCTCACGGAAGGTGCGTTTAGGATAGCAGTCCGCGCCTCGGGCGTTGTGTTCTTCGCGGGCTTAAAATACGGTCATGAAGGAGAAGGACTCGAAGAGGCGGCGCGGCGCGAGGGTTTCGGGGCGGAGGCCGTATGTACCGAAGGGGGATCCCACCCCGATATACGTTTCGCGTCGGGCCGCGCTCGTATTTGGGATCGTCGGGGCGGTTCTTCTCGCGCTCCTTCTTTACGCGGCCCCGATCATCCCGACCGTCGCCTTCGGAGGGGTCACGCTCGCGCTCATCCTCTCGTACCCCGTCGGGGCGATGTCGCGGATAATCCCCCGCGGACTCGCCATCCCCATAACCGTGCTCGCGCTCCTCGGGGCGGTCGTCCTCGCGTTCGTCGTCCTCATACCGCTCCTCATCCGCCAGCTTTCCAACTTCGATTTAATAACGCCGGAGATCATAAATAGCGCCAACGATCTCATAATGGGCGTGAGCGGCTTCTTCGAGAACACCGACCTCCCCGTCGTCATCCCCGACAACTTCGCCTCGAACCTCGTCAACGACCTTTTGGAGCGGACGCAAGAACTCGTCGAGCGAACCATCCGCGGCCTCTTCGGGATCGTGTCGAGCGCGTTCAGCGTCGGCATCGCCCTCTTCGGCATCCTCTTCGTCGCCGTATACCTCCTCGTGGACGTGCGGAAGGCGAAGGCCGCATACCTCAAAATAGTCCCCGCCCGATACCGCCGCGACGCGAGCGGCCTTTGGGACTCCTTCGGACTCTCTCTTTCGAGGTACCTCGGCGGATTATTGTTCATCGTCGTGATTCAAGGAGTTCTTTCGGGCTTCGCGCTTTATCTTCTCGGGGTGCCGTATTTCCTCATCCTCGGCGCATGGGTTTCATTGACGGCGATCATCCCATACCTCGGAGCCTTCCTCGGAGGCATACCGGCGGTCGTGATCGCGCTCATCTTCACTTCGCCGACGACCGCCGTCCTTACGGTCATCGTGTACATCGCCATCCAGCAACTCGAAGGAAACCTCCTCACACCGCGGATTCAGGGGAGGGCGGTTCAAGTACACCCGATAATCGTCCTCTTCGCCGTGATAGGCGGCGGGCAGCTCGCCGGGCTGGTCGGCATCCTCTTCGCCGTCCCGGCTCTGGCGGTGGTGAAAGTCTCCATAGACTTCCTCCGGGCGAGGGTGAGGACGAAGCCGGAAGAATCGGAAAAGCCGGGAGTGGGAGGTGGGGAGCCGGGAGCCGGGTAACCTCCGACTCGCTTCCCCGACGCCTTCGCCTTCCCGTCCGACGGACTCGACAGAGCTTCGGTAATGGGAGCTTCGTCTCTATGTTTTTCTCCACTACCCATCTCCCGCTCCGGTCATCGGCTCTTAATTTTTGCCAATAACCAACAACCACAAACCAATAACCGGGAGCGAAGCGACCAAAGCGAAGCGACCTCACGCTTGATCCACGATTTCCTGCAAATCCTCCCGAAGCGTGGCGAGGATTTCCTCCGGCGGGGCTTCACCGTTCAATGATTCGCTGAACGCGCTCCCCATCGCGAGCGACATGTCCGAGTAAAACGGGTTTATGGGGCGCGGCCTCGCGCTTTCTATGGCTTCTTGTCCGAGGCGGGCGATAGCGAGTCCGTCGAGGACTTCCTCGTCTTCGTAGAGCGCGGAGCGGGTGGGGAGGACGGCTCCTTCGAGGGCCCGGAATTTTTGTTGTTCGGGGGCGGTCATGAATTGGATGAACTCCCACGCGGCGTCCGGGTCTTCGGTGTTCGCGTTTATGAACATGTTCCATCCGCCCGTGGAACTCGACGGCTCGATGCCCTCCTCGGCGACCGGGAGCGCGGCGATGCCTATTTGCCCGGGGTCAATGTTCGACTCCTCCGGATCGGAGGCGAGGGCGTACATCCTCGGCACGTTCCGCATGAAAACCGAGTCCCCCTGAAGGAAGAGCGACGCCGATTCCTGCTCCATGTATTGGCTCACGCCTTGCGGGGAGATGCCGTCGGAGATCATCGACCGTTCGAGTTCGAGACCCCGCACAGCCTCCGGACTGTCTATGACGACTTCATCCCCTTCGAGGACGTCCCCACCCGCGTTCCATATGAATTCGAGGCCGTTCACGACCCCGCCTTCATAGTCCGCCCCCTGAAAAAGATACCCGAACTCGAGTCCTTCCTCGTCCATGACTTGACGCGCCATCTCCTTCATTTCGTCGTATGTCGTTGGGGCTTCGTCGAGGAGATCTTGGCGGTAATAAAGGAACCCCACGTCGGTGTACCACGGCACGCCGTATATTCCGCCCTCGAAGGAATTCGCCTCGATGGGGGCTTCGAGGAAGGAGTCCGCGTCGTCGAAGCGGTCGGAGAGGTCGAGGACCCAGCCATTCGCCGCGAACTGCGCGGGCCATATGACATCGCCCCCGATCACGTCTATCTCCGATTGCCCGGACTGGAATTCCGTCCGTACTTGATCGAAATGCTGCCCGGAATCGGCGGGCATCTCCCGAAACGTAACGACGATCTCCCCTTCATGCTCCTCATTGAACCGATCCACGAGTTCTTGAACGGTCCCCGTGGGATCCGGAAACAACGAAAACGTGAGTTCCGTCGCCCCGCCGGAATCCCCGCCCCCGCACCCCGAAGCACCGAGAAGAGCCGCCCCCGCCGCCGAAGCCCCGCCGAGCCGCAAGAAACTCCCCCGGCTCATCCGCCTCCGAGCCACGCCCCTCCGTCGTCCATACGCCTTTTCTCTCATCATTCCCTCCTTCCGACCGGGGATATCCGGCCTCTCCCTTTTTCCACTCGTCCGGCTTATGTACCCGGCGAGGACCTTCGTATTCTCTCCGCCCATCTCTCCGGGCGGTGGAGCTTCACGAGAACCGTCTCGATGGACGAGCCGCCGAGGGGAAGTTCGAGGCGGTGTCCTCGGGGTGCGATCTCCTCGACGATCTCCTCATTCAAATTCGTCCGATAAGCCGCCGAAACGGGTATCCCGAAATTCAAAGTCGCCGTCGTCTCCCTCTCCGACGAATTGAAAACCCGAATAGTGATGGCCTCCCGATCCGTGGATTTCTTGAGCGAGCTTATGACGACGTTCTCCCCCCCGACTTCGAGAAAGAACCCCGGCGCACCCCTCGGCGACTTCTCCTTCGCCTCATTCCCCCTTTGAACATCCCACGCCTCGAGCGGGAGCCAATATTCCTCCGCCTCCCGAAACATATCCGCCCCCTCGACCCCACCCGAATACGGAACGACCGCATACTCGAAAACATGCCGCCCCGAACATTGCGCCTCCGGAGTCGGAAGCGGCGGCCCCGCATGCCCCCGCCGAGTCGAAAGGTCGCTCCTCGAAAGCCACCCCACCGACCGAAGAAGCGTGAGGTTTATGATGCCCTCCGGAGTCGCCTCATACTCGGGAAGCCCTTTGTTCAAAACGGCGAGTCCGTGTCCCTCCCCGTCCTCGACGCACACGAAGCGCCTTTGCGCGAAGAGGACATTATCCGTCTCGCGCCATCCCGCGCTCTCCATCGGAGTCGTCGAGCGGCGAACCGTCCCGAACGCGGTTTCGGCGACGGACTCCCCGACGCTCCCGAACCCGCTCGGGAAGGCGACCCGAAGACGGTGGTCGCGGGCGCGGTTGTAGAATTCGGTCGTTATTTCGACCCGCCGCGAGCCGGGCGCGAGGCGGACTCGCACGTTCACCGGACACCGCGTCGTCTCCTCCGAGCGGGAGCGGCGATCCTCCGAAAGCCCCTTCGGGAGACGCAAATTCCCCCGGAGCATGAGAACCCTCGGGTCGTCCCCGGCTTCGATGTCCCAATCCTCGCCCGAGGAAAGCACACTCCTCCCGACCTCCGGCGGCGAGAAATTATACGTGTCCCCCGCATCCCCCTCGTCCACGAAAAGATTGAGGCCGGAATAAACCCGCCCCGACTCCTTGTCGAAAACCGAAAGCGTCATATCCCCCTCGACGCTCACCCGGAGGCGTTCGTTCTCGAGGGTCGCCTCCCACGGAGGCTCGGCGAGGCGCATGCGTTCGCCGCCGTCCGACTCGACGAGCCGGAAGACTTTGTATCCGAGCGGCGGTATCTCCTCGGCGAGGAATTGGATGGTCGCTCGCCTCACCGACTTCCGCCGATAAAGTGCATCCTCGATGTGGAGTTGTTTCCCCCTCACGTTGAAAGGAATTTCCGTCCCGTCGGGGGCGAGGAGGCGCGAGTTCTCGATGTCGAGTTCTTTTTGGCCGATCCAATCGAAGATGCGCCTTTTGAGCGGCACGTCGGTTTCCAGAGACACATCCACCCTCACGGAGCCTCCGCGCTCCCACGGGCTCGGATTGAAAACGACGAGCGGAACCATGCCCGGCTCCGGGTCCGGGGCGACGAGCGAGGAGAGATAGTCGAGCGACTCGTCCACGACTTTCTGCCCGATCTGCCTCGCGGTGTCGTACCGTCCCACCATTTGCCGATGGACCGCGTCCGCCGAACATCCCCCGATGGAGTCGTGCGCGTGGTTCTTCACAAGCTCCTTCCACGCATGGCGGAGGAACGGCGAATAGTCTCGCCCACCGAGCGCGTACACGACCGCCGCCGCCCTTTCGGCCATCCCTTCGAGAAGTTGCTGCGTGCGCTCGTTTTCTTGCTTCAAATACATCCGCGACGAATACACGCCCTTCAAAATCGGCTGATACCTCGCCCATCGAAGCTCGCCCCGGTACGTATTCAATTCCGGGTTTCCTTCCAAAGCGAGGCGTTCGAAGTCGCCGAGCTTCCCGTTGAAGAGGCGGTCTTTCATTCTTTGATTCAGGTCGAAGACGTACTTCGAGAAGAGCGGCTGGACCGTTACGTGGTCCGATCCATTGAGAAACAATATCGTCCCGTTCGATGCCCGCTTCGCCAGATTGTCCCGAAGCTCGAAGAGGGAATCATAGCTCACGAAATAACTGCTCGGCTCGGAGATGCGGTCGTGCCGGAAGGATATCTTCGCCGGGTCGCTCCCGAGAACCGCCGCGTTCGAATACGTCTCGGACAGAAAATGAGCCATCACTTTCGAGCCGTCGGGGGCTTCCCACCAGAATTCCGTGCCGAACTCCTCGATGTCCTCGGCGAGGCCGCGCATCGTATAAAACGTGCCTATGTCGAAGCCGCGAAGTATTTGCGGCAGTTGACTCACGTGGCCGAAAGTGTCGGGGACGTATCCTTGTTTCATGATGGCGCCGAAGGGGCGGGCTGCGCGGTCGCCGAGGAGGAGGTTCCGGACGAGGGATTCGGCGGAGATCAAAAACTCGTCGGGCTGGACGTACCACGGCCCGATCTCGAGCCGACCTTCTCTGACGAGTCGCTGCAAATCCTCGCGCTTCTCCGGCCGCACTTCGAGATAGTCGTCGAGGAGGGAAACCTGTCCGTCGAGGAGAAAGGAGCGGAAGCCTTCGTCGTCTTCGAGGAGTTCCAAAAGCTCGTCCATGAAGCGCACGAGATAAAAGCGGAACTCCTCGAATGTCGCGTACCATTCGCGGTCCCAGTGCGAGTGCGGGATGACGACAATATTAATCGGGCCGTCACCGGGGGTCGTCGCCTGGCTTTCTTCGGACATGTGTTCCGGGGGTTTCCCTTCTCCCGTTGTTTGCGCCTATGTTAATCCCGGAGCGGAGCGGCGGCAACCGGAGGGCGCTTCGCGCCCGTTGTTGGTTGTTGGTTATTGGCAAAAACTAAAAACCGGCTACGAAAGAAACCCTCTCAAAGTCTCGAAGCTCTCTTCGAGGAGGGATGTCTCCGCGTATTCCTCGTCTTGATGCGCCTGGGACGAAAGCCCCGGCCCGAGGTTCACCGCCGCCACGCCACGCTCGGCGAAGCGCGCCACATCCGTCCACGCCTGTTTCGGACGGACTTCGATCCCGGTTTCGAGGAGTTTCTCGAGGAGGGGATGGCTGAGATCCACATCCCCGCTCGGCGCGAAATCCACGACGGAGAAAGATGCGCCGCCTTCGAGAAGCCCATCGAATACGTTTTCCACGTGCTCGATCCCCCGCCCCGGCGCGAACCGATGATTCACATTCATCCACAAGGAATCCGGCACGACATTCTTCGCGCTCCCCGACCGGGCCATCGTCGGAACGACGACCTCATAAAACGAGAGTCCGTCCACGATGACTTCTTCGGCTTCGTGTTCATGGAGCTTTCCCAAAAACTCTCCGGCCTTCGTCATCGCATTCTCGCCCTGCCAGGGACGCGCCGAATGCGAAGCCTTCCCACGGAACACGACCTCGACTTGCGCCGTCCCGATGCACCCGACCTCGAGCGCGCCATATGTCGGCTCCGGAACGAGCGCGAGTTCGGCCTCGAGAACCCACGGAATTTCCTCGAACACCATTTCGAGGCCGTTCTCGAGGTGCGGCCCTTCTTCGCGCTCATAGAAAACGAAAAGAGGCTCCGCCCACGAGGCGTCCCACTCGAAGCCTTCGAGGAGGGCGAGCATCATCGCGTCCCCGGCCTTCATATCCGACGCGCCACGCCCGTAAATCCGCTCGCCCTCGACGCGGACGGGAAGCTCCTTCTCCGGCTCCGGCACGGTGTCGAGGTGTCCGGCGAAGGCGACCTTCGGTCGGGACGGGTCGGGGTTTTCGCGCCGGATGGCGAGATTGTTCGAGACACGCTCGACCTTCCAGCCGGGCGATTCTCCGATCCTCGCTTCGAGGTCGTCGCAAAGAGCCTTCTCGTCGCCCGTGACACTCTTTCGTTCAAGGAGCCAGAGGAGGTCGTCGGTGAGTTTGTGCTTCATTTCGAAGCCCGCCCGCCTTCGGCGCATACGCCGGACACGCGAGTCGCGGACATGCGTGCGACGAATCGCGTGCCCCGAAAGGCTTCTCCCCGAAAGGCTTCTCCCCGCCTCCCGCGCGGAGCGCGCATCTCTTCGCCCGGACGCGGCGTCAAACGCTCACCCCGAACTCGCGGAGGGCGTCGTTGAGCGAGGTTTTTTGATCCGTGGATTCGCGCCGTTTCCCGATGATGAGCGCGGTCTGAAGCTGGTAATTCCCCGCCGGGAACTCCCGCGTCCGCGTCCCCGCCACAACCACCGAACGCGCCGGGACACGTCCTTTATGGACGACTTCCTCGCTCCCGGTCACGTCAATGATTTGAGTCGAGCTTGTGAGAACCACGTTCGCCCCGAGGACGGCCTCCTTCTCCACATGCACGCCTTCGACGACGATGGCCCGCGACCCGACGAACGCGCCGTCCTCGATGACGACGGGCATCGCGCCCGGCGGCTCGAGAACGCCGCCGATGCCGACCCCTCCGGCGAGATGCACATTCCTCCCGATCTGCGCCCCGGAGCCCACCGTCGCCCACGTGTCCACCATCGTGCCGCTCCCGACGCGCGCCCCGATGTTCACATACCCCGGCATCACGACGACACCGGGTTCCACGAAAGAGCCGTACCGGACGGTGCCGGGGGGGACGACCCGCACTCCGGCTTCGGCCAAATTCTTCTTCGTGGGGATTTTGTCGTGGTACTCGAACGGCCCGGAGTGGACGGTCTCCATCTCGGCCACGCCGAAGTACAAATTAATCGCCTTCATCACCCATGCGTTCGATTCCCACTCGCCGTCTTTCTCCTCGGCGACTCGGAGTTTTCCTTTGTCGAGGGCTTCGATGGTGTCGAGGACGGCTGTTCGATGCTCGTCGTCTTTCAGAAGTTCGCGGTCGTCGAAGGCGGCTTCGATGGCGTTTCTCAGGTTTTCCACGGTTTTCCCTCCGGCATGTGAGACATCGTGTGCCAGTTTATCAGGATGGAGGCATGGGTCTCCGCGAACCCGCTGGACGAGATGGCGTAGTGTCGTTTTCGTAAGGAGGTAAGGAATCGTGGAGCAATATACGACAAAGGGTACGGGATTTCGGCGGGCGACTATTTGATCCTTGAGCCGAAAGACGAGGACTTCGACGCTTTGGCGGATGGGATCCCGCGTAGGTTCGAGGAGCGGGGGATACTCGCCCAGAGGTTGAGGAAGCCATTCGGTGGGCGCCGGAAACCGTAGTCCTCGACGCCAGTGTCCTTATTTCGGCGTTCGGGTGGCGGGGGAGTGGGCGAAGGATATATCTCCGTTGCCGGGAGGGGAGTTTGAGGCTTGCGACCTCTCCGGCTTTGATCGCGGAGCTTCGGCGAGCATTGCATTATCCCAAGCTCGGTTTCACAGAGGTCGAGATCGAGAGCTTCGTCTCCGATGTCCTCGGGGATGCTTCGGTCGTGGAGCCTTCGCTGAAGTTGGAGGTGGTCGAAGAAGACCCGGACGACAACCGGGTTCTCGAATGCGCCGTCCCCGCGGGGGCGAGCTGGATCGTCTCCGGCGACGGACATTTGCTGGATTTCGAAGAATACAGAGGCACCCGAACCCTGAAAGCGTCGCGAGCCATCGGAGTCCCGGCTCCCGCAGACGGCTGAATCAGAGAAAGAGCTTCCCCCACCGCGAAACAGCCTCCCGGCACTCCTCCACCGAAGGCACGAGCGCGACCCGGACAAAGCCTTCTCCGCCTTTCCCGAACGCACTCCCCGGAGCCACCACGATCCCCTCGTCCATGAGCCGGAGCGCGTATTTTTCGTCGTCGCCATCCGGGACGGCGACCCACAGATAAAAGCTCGCCCCCGTCCGGCCGAAGTCGAGATTCGCACGCTCGAAAAACGCCTCGAAGAGCGCACGTTTCTCCGAGAAGACGCGGTTCCTCTCCCGGACATGGCCGTCGTCTTCCCACGCGGCGACGGCGGCGTTTTGTATGAACGATGGTGTCGCCGCGCCGATGGAGGGACGAAGTTTTTTGAGGGCGGAGATGAGTTCCGCGTCCCCGGCCATCATCGCCGAGCGGTATCCGGTCATGCCGCTCCGCTTCGAGAGCGAACAAAACGCGAGCGTGCGTTCCTTCGTGACTTCGAGGATGGAGGGCGGCGGGACTCCCTCGTAAATTTCGTTATAGCATTCGTCGGAGAAGAGGAGGATGTCGTGCTCGCGGCAAAACTGGGCGACTTCTTCGAGATACGAGAGCGTCGCCCTCGCCCCGGTTGGATTGTGCGGATAATTCAGCCAGAGGATGCGCGTTTTCTCCGGGTCTATTTTCTCGAGGGGGAGGAGGAAGCCGCCCTCGCGGGTGAGTTTCACGGGCGTCGGTTCTCCGCCCGCGAAGATGGTTCCGCGCTCGTATACCGGGTATCCGGGGGTTCCGTATGCGACGCCGCGCCGTTCGTGGGTGTGGTGGAGGAAGGCGAGCGGGGCGTGGAAGATGGCTTCCTTCGAGCCGCCCGCGGGCATGATCTCGGTCGCCGGGTCGAGGGAGACTTCGTGGCGGCGGCGCATCCATCCGGCGAAGGCTTCGCGGAGTTCGCGCTTTCCGGTGGCGGTCGGATATTGGCTGACTTCGGGGACGGAGTTTTCGAGGGCTTCCCGTATTTTTATATCCGTCGGCTCCCTCGGGTCTCCGGCTCCGAAGTCGAAGAGTCGGGCGCCCTTGTTTTTCAGTTCTTCGCGGCGTTCGTCGAGGCGGAGGAGCGGGTATGCTCCCTGGCGTTCGAGTATGGGGTTCAAGGTTAGGGTCGCGGGAGGTTTTCGCACGGAGTATATTCCCCTTGTCAGACAGCTTGACGGAAGCGGAAATATTAGCATGATGCGCGAAATTTAAGGGTATAAGGAAATCGAGGGAAACACGAAGGAAAGGGAGGCGCATTTTGGATGAGTTCCACCGCGAGGGGGACGTTCTCCACTGCGAGGACGTTCCCCTCGCCGACATTGCGAACAGCGCGGGAACCCCGGCTTATGTGTACAGCCACGCCGCTCTTTACCGATCGTACCGCGAACTCGACGAGGCGTTCGACGGCCTCGACCATATGGTCTGTTTCGCCGCCAAAGCGAATGGAAACCTCGCCGTCCTTCGGGCGCTCGCCTCTTTCGGGGCGGGGGTGGATATCGTCTCCGGGGGGGAGCTTTATCGGGCGATGCGCGCGGGCTTCGACCCGAAGAAGGTCGTATTCGCCGGGGTCGGGAAGACCGAGGCGGAGCTTATGGCGGGTCTCGGGGAGCGAATTCTTCTTTTCAACGTCGAGTCGGCGGCGGAGCTCGAGCATCTCGAACGGATGGCGAATGTTTATGGGAAGCGGGCGCGGGTCGCGCTTCGGATAAACCCGGATGTGGAGCCGGAGACGCACGAGCATATTTCGACGGGGCATGGCGGGAGCAAATTCGGGGTGGCGGTCGAGGAGGCATTGGCTCTCGCGGAGCGGATAAAGGGGTATCGGTGTGTGGATCTCATCGGGGTCCATCAACATATCGGGAGCCAAATAACGAAGCCCGAACCGTATAAAGAGTCGGTCGAAAAGAGCGCGGCTCTCGTGGATGAGCTTCGTTCGCGGGGCTTCGACATCCAATATTTCAACATCGGCGGCGGACTCGGAATAAAGTACAAAGACGAGGAGACCTTCTCGCCGAAGGAACTCGTGGATGCCATCCGCCCGACGCTCGAAGCGACGAAAACGAAGATCATATGCGAGATGGGGCGGTACATCGCGGGCGGCGCGGGAGTCCTTTTGACGAGCGTCATATACCGGAAGAAGAGCGGCGGGAAGAGCTTCCTCGTCGCGGACGCGGGGATGAACGACCTCCTCCGCCCGAGCCTGTACGATGCCCACCACGAAGTCGAGGCCGTCGGCCCGAACGGCTCGCTCGAAAGCGCCGACCTCGTCGGCCCGGTGTGCGAGAGCGGGGACTATCTCGCCCGCGACCGGGAGCTTCCCGACGCCCGCGAGGGGGATGTCCTCGCGGTGATGAACGCGGGGGCGTATGGATTCTCGATGGCGTCGAACTACAATTCGCGGCTCAAGCCCGCCGAGGTGATGGTGCGCGGGGAGCGGTGGTCCGTCGTGCGCGAGAGGGAGCATTATTCGGATCTCGTCCGGGGCGAACTCGTTCCGGCGTTTTTGTGAGAGGCTTCGGGTTTTAGTCGGCGATGCTTCTCGGTGAGAAAGTTGCGCTGCGCCCGATTTTCCGCGACGACCTTCCGCGATTCTTGTCTTTCTTCAACGACATCGAGGTGGAGCTTGCGGGCGGCGGGGATCCCCCAACGCCGAAGACGCTCAAGGAAGTCGAGAAGTTCTTCGACGTGGATGCGGACAAGCCGGATCCCTCAAAAACGAACTTCGCCATCGAGGCGGACGGGAAGCTCGTCGGGTTTTGCGGTCTCTTCGAAATAGATGAGACCTCCCGAACGTGCGAACTCGGTATTTTCATCGGGGACAAGGAATTCTGGGGGCATGGATATGGGCGCGACGCGGTGAGGCTCCTCCTCGACTATGCGTTCCGGCTTCGGAATTTCCGGCGGATGTGGCTCGAAGTGCATTCGGAAAACGAGCGGGGGATCCGGGCGTATAAATCGTGCGGCTTCATCGAGGAAGGTCGTTTACGAGAGCATACGTGGCTCGACGGACGGTACGTGGACATGGTTTTAATGGGCGTATTGCGCGACGAGTGGAGGAGGAGTTGATGGAGGCGCGTATTCGGCTGTTCGAGAGTCGGGATGCCGAGGCGATCGTCGGTTTTTCGCTTCGGGCGTGGGAGCCGGGCTTCGCGTCGCTTGAGAAGGCGATGGGTTCGGAGATTTTCAGGAGGCAGCATCCGGACTGGCGAGAAGGTCAGCGGCGGGCTGTGGAGGAGGTCTGCCAAAAGATGCGGGTGTGGGTCGCCGAGGCGGATGGGGCTCCGGTCGGCTTCGTGGCGGTCGAGCTTGACAGTCACGAGAAGAATATGGGTGAGATCTCCATGCTCGCCGTTGACCCGGATTTTCAGGGGGGCGGCGTCGGAACGGCTCTCACCGAGTTCGCGCTCGACCGTCTCAAAGACGCCGGGATGACGGTGGCGATGGTCGAGACGGGGGCGACTCCGGACATGCCGCGGCGCGGCGCGTGTACGAGAAGGCCGGGTACGTCCACCTTCCGATAGCCAGATATTTCAAGAATTTGTAGCGGGCTCCGGAGCGAGGCCGCGCCGGAGCCATCGAAGACGGTGCCTCGACTGCGGCGCCTCGGTCGTATGGGGAAAGGACTTCTCGCCGGATTTCTCGAAAACGGGTCGGCGCGGCCTCGTCCATAGGCTCACAGCGAGTTGCGGGAGTATCGAGACTTCGGGTTTCGGGCTTCAGGAAAAACGTCCCGGACGAGCCGGGGTTCTCGGACGGAGCCTCGCTGGTGAGGTGGGCCGAAACCTTTGTGAACTCCTCAGTCAGTGCCTCCGGCTCCCTCCCCGCCTCCCCCGGCTTCCGCCGCCCGATCTCCGGTTCGTCAATAAAAGCGAGAGCGCGGGGCTTCGGCGGACGAGGTTCACATCGGCGGAGGAGTATTTCGCCGCCGCAGAAAAGAGGATGGTGATCGAGAGGAGCGCCGTCAGCAAATTTATGTTCAGGAACTCGGGCGTTCCGAGGCCCGTGCCGAATCGGACTCCGCCTTGTGAAAAGAGGATCATGGCGCTCAGGATTATGCTCCCGAGGGCGGCGAAGTTCGTGAGCAGTCCGAGGATGAGGGCGAGGCCGATCATGAGTTCGGCGGCCCGGACGAACTGCGCGACGGCCCCGGCGTTCGGGATGACGTTGTTTATCATGAAAGTCTGGAAGAAAGGCGGGGCTTGCGACACGAATCCTCCGGCGGCGAGGATGTCGGCGAACTGGCGGGGGAACGAGGGGTTGAGAAGTTTTTCGAGTCCGGCGTTCAGCCAGACCGCGCCGACTATGACCCGCACCCACACCATCGCGTTCATGAGCTCCTCTCGAAAGCCCTCGGATTCGCTGGCGGTGATCTTAACAACTGCGGCGGCCCGGTTTGCGTATATAAAGTGATACGGAGTCCGGATGCGGTACAGTTCCGCGCCCGAGTTCGGTTCTCGGCGAATGGGGAAGTGGCAGGTCGGACTCGGTATGGATACCCCGGACACCGTGCGAGATCGGTTCGCATCGAAAGGAGAATCGTGGCACAAGGAATTTCACGCGGAAGGTTCATCCGCCTCGGAGCGACGATGGGCGCGGCGAGCGCATTCGTCGTCGCATGCGGAGGAGGCAACGGCGCCTCCGAAGCCCCCGAGGAAGCGGCTCCCGAAGAAGAGGCGGCTCCGGAGGAAGCCTCGGGCGGAGAATCCATCGTCGCCGAGTCGGACATCGCTCCGGGGGAGGCTCTCGACTTCGAGGACGGTGGGGAGCCGGCGGTTCTCGTCCACCTCGAAGAGGGGAATTTCGTCGCTTATTCGGCGGTATGCACGCACGCGCAATGCGCCGTCGCGTTTCAGGATGGCTCGCTCGCGTGTCCGTGCCACGGCTCGATGTTCGACCCCGCCAACGGCGCGGAGGTGACGGCGGGGCCGGCTCCCGAGCCTTTGCCGGAGATTCCGGTGGAAGTCCGCGACGGCGAGGTGTTTCGCGCTTAGTTTTCAGCCGTCGGCTAAATACGGTGGAGGGCGAAAATACTGCGCGAAGCCGTGTTTCGGAGCGTGGCGCCGACTGTGAGATCTCGGCGTGGAAGTCGAGCGTGCGGCTCGCGGGCGAAAAGCTGGCAAGCTGAGACGCTGGCAAGCTGATTGCTATAAAATGCCCCACATGGACTCTCGGGAGGAGCGGATCGGACTGAACGGCGCGGCGGCGATCCTCGACGCTTCGCCCGCCGACGTACGCAGAATGGTCGCCGATGGCCGCCTCTCCGCCGAATCGAACGGCGACAGCGAATACTCCTTCGCCCTCGCCGATATCATGGAACTCGCCGACGACACTTCCTCCGACGAGGTCTTCGAAGGCGAAGTCATCGGCGACGAAGCCCCCGATTCATCTTCTTCGTCCCGGCTTCCCGCCGTTCCTTTCGAGCGGTATGAGCGGCTTTTGCAACAAGGGCAGGATTATAAGACGCGCCTGGAGGAGCGGAACCGCCAGATGGAGGAGATCCGGAGCGAGAGAGACGCGGCGAGAACCGAGATAGACCGTCTGTGGACGGAGATCGAACGCCTCAACCTCATCGAATTCCAGCGCGAACTCCAAGAAAAAACGATCTCCACCCTCGAGGAGGAGAAGCAAAAACTCGAAGCCGAACGCACCCGCCTCTCCGAGGAACACACCAAACTCGTCGGAGAGAAATCCGAACTCTCCGAAGAACGCACACGCCTCGAAGCCGAACTGAAAGTCCTCAAAGGACGCGGCTTCTTCTCCCGTCTCTTCGGCGGATAGTCCGGATAGTCAACCCGGTCAACCCGAAACACCCCGAAACCACACACCCGAAAATAGCCTCTCTCCTTAATTTCATTTCTTTCAAAAATTATTGAAATTATTGAAACTATGAAGTAAGCTGGGATCGAGAAAAAGAGTCCCCGGATTTTGTCGAGGAGTTTTATGGATGAGGAGCGGAAGAATTACGTCGAGGAGTTGGCGGTATATTGGGGCGGTTTCGGGATGCCGAAGATGCAGGGGCGTGTGCTCGGGGCTTTGCTCGTCGCCGATCCGCCGATGGTCACGGCTGAGGAGTTGGCTGGGGAATTGGCTGCGAGTCGGGGTTCGATCAGTTCGGCGACTCGGAGTTTGATCCAAATGGGCATAGTGGAGCGGAAGACGAAGCCGGGCGAAAGAAGGGACTATTTCCAGACCCGCACGAACTGGGCGGAACTCATGCACCAGCAAATCGGCGCATACGCCGCGTTCAGGAAAATAGCCGAGCGCGGACTCGAGATCATGGACGGAAGCAGCCCCGAATCGAAGCTCGACCTCGAAGAGATACGCAGCATTTATTCTCATTTGGAGCGCGAAATGCCCGGCCTCATCGAGAGGTGGGAAAAATCGAGAGAGGAAGAGAGATGAGCGCGGTCATAGAAACGAGCAAACTCTCGAAGGCGTACGGAAAGAGCCGCGGAATCAAAGATGTGGATCTCACCGTCGAGCAAGGCGAGGTCTTCGGTTTCCTCGGCTCGAACGGCGCCGGAAAAACAACGACCATAAGGGTTCTCCTCGGCTTCATGCGCCCGACGGGCGGAGCCGCCGAGATATTCGGCCTCGACACGAAGAGGGAGAGTGTTCGAATCCGGGCGAACGTCGGAAACCTTCCCGGAGAGTTCGCCCTCGAAGACAAAATGACCGGGGAGGGTCTCCTTCGGCTCTTCGCGAAGCTCCGCGGCGTGAGGGACATGAGTTATGCTCATGAGCTTGCCGAGAGGCTCGGGGCGGAGATGAAGCGGCCGATGCGGAAATTGTCGCGGGGGAACAAACAAAAGATCGGCCTCGTTCAGGCGATGTTCCACCGTCCGCCGCTTTTGATTTTGGACGAGCCGACGGGCGGCCTCGA
>JACDAJ010000043.1 GCA_013695475.1 Rubrobacter sp.
ACTCACGGATCACGCGCTCGTCGTGCGCTCGGACTATATTCCGCGCATTCAGGAAGTTCAGGCTTCCGTATACCATGTCCTTCGCGGCCTCGTGGACGGGCTTGTGATTCCCGCCGGATAAACCACTAAAATATCCGCCCATGGTTCGAGTTCTCTTCGTTTGCCTCGGAAATATTTGCCGCAGTCCCGTCGCGCAAGGCGTGTTCGAGGAGCTTGTGAAACGGGAAGCTCTCGACGATGAAATATTCGCGGACTCCGCCGGGACGGGGACGTGGCACCTCGGACACCCGCCCGACGAGCGGGCGGCGGAGAGCGCGCTCCGCCGCGGCCTCGACATAAGCTCACAAAAAGCGCGGCGCCTCTCGCCGGACGATTTCGACCGCTTCGACTATGTCCTCACGATGGACAAGGAGAACTTCCGGAAGGTCTCCTCGATGGCGTCCGGCGAGGCCGAAGTCCGGCCGTTCCTCGACTACGCCAAAGACTCCCCCGAGTCCGAGGTTCCCGACCCGTATTTCGGCGGTGGGCGCGGCTTCGAGCGTGTCCTCGATCTCGTGGAGGAGGCGTCGGAAGGACTCCTCGAAGAGATAAAGAAGAAGCGTCTCGAAGACCGTGGCTGAGAAACTCATCGCCGGAGCCGTCGCCTCCCACCTCGGCGAACGCCTCGTTTCGGCCCGCCCTCTCAGCGGAGGTATGATCGGCGAGGTGTACAAAGCCGAACTCGAGGACGGGATCCCGCTCGTGGCGAAGGTGGATGAAAGCGCCGGATCCCACCTCGAACGCGAGGCGTATATGCTTCGTTACCTTCGGGAAAAAAGCGGCCTTCCCGTGCCGGAGGTGTACTTCGGATCCGAGACGCTTTTGCTCATGGAGTTCATCGAAGGAGCGAGCGTTTTCCCGGAAGCGGTCGAGCATCATGCGGCGGAACTCCTCGCCGGACTTCATTCCATCACCGCGAACGAATATGGACATGAACGAAACACTCTCATCGGCTCCCTCGACCAGCCGAACCCGCCGACCGAAAACTGGACGGACTTCTTCCGCGATAATCGCCTCCTTTATATGGCCGATGTCGCTCACCGATCCGGGTGTCTCCCGACCGAAGACCGAAAGCGGATAGATTCCCTCGCCGGGAGGCTCGACGAATACATCGAAGCCCCGAACCCGCCTTCCCTCATCCACGGCGACGCATGGAGTGCGAACGTTCTTGCGAAAGGCGACCGGATAACCGCCTTCCTCGATCCGGCGATTTACTTCGCCGACGCGGAGATGGAACTTGCCTTCATATCTCTTTTCGATTCATTCGGGAAGGCTTTCTTCGAGCGGTACGGGGAAGTGCGGAGCATCCGCCCCGGCTTCTTCGAGGTTCGCCGCGACCTTTATAATTTGTATCCGCTCCTCGTGCATGTGTATTTCTTCGGCGGCGGGTATGCAGGGATGGTGCGGAGAATTTTGGATCGCTTCGGGGTTTAAATTCGCCGGGCATTGTCCTCGGGATACGGATACTCCATGTACCGGGCGGTGTTCCGGGCGATTTTCTCCCCGTGGTGTTTCGCAACGAGCCGGAGTGCGAGGTCTATTCCAGCGGAGATGCCCGCCGAGGTCATCACGTCGCCGTCCTCGATGACGTGTTCGTCATAAACGACTTCGACGTTCGGGAACGAACTTTCCATCCGGTCGAGGGATTGCCAGTGCGTGGTGGCGCGGCGGCCCTCGAGAAGTTTCGCCTTGCCGAGGAGCATCGAGCCGGTGCATACCGAGGCGATTGTTTCGACTTCATTCGAGCGAGCCACGATCCATTCGAGAAGCCCCCCGTTCCCGGCCTCGCGCCTCGTTCCCCATCCTCCCGGCACGACGAGGATGTCGAGGGGCGGAGAGTTTTCGAGTGTGTGATCCGGGACGACTCGCATCCCTCCGGTCGTCGTGATCGGGCTTTCACCCTCGGCGACGAGGGAGACATCGAAGGGCGACGGCTCCTCGCGGCGCTTTTCTTCATCCAACCTCGTCACGGAGAGGACTTCGAAGGGGCCGCAGAAATCCAAAACCTCCACGTCGTCGAAGATGAGGATGCCGACCTGTTTGCGATCCATTACCAAACCTGCCAGCGTTCGGGGCGGACTCGGATCGCCGCCCGGTACGTCTCCGCGACCTCATCCTCGGACATGCCGAGTGCGGGTATGCTCGGACGATACTTTTCGATGTATTCCGGGACTTCGGTGGCGGGCGGGGCGCCCTCGTCAATTTCGGCGAAGCCTTCGGCCCTCACGATGTTCCCCCCGCCCGCGTCGGAGTTCAAGTTCACGGCGACGCGAGGGTTTTCGCGAATGTTCTTCACCTTCCGAGCGTCGGGCTGCGAATATATGAGGAAGGTTTCACCATCCCACAAAAACCACACCGGGATGGGCTGCGGCATACCATCCCTCTCTCGCACCGTCGTGAGCCACGCGATGCCTTCCTCTTCGAGGCGCTTTTCGGCTCTCGCTCCGGTTTCGGTCGAAGTATCGAACATGGTTCTCCCTTCGGTCGCGCTTGTCAGCCAGTCAGCATTTCATTTCGCGTTTTTGTATGGCTTCGCGCGTTCTTTCTCCGCCACGTCCTCTTTCCCTCTTCGAGCCGCGCCGCCCGTGTTTTTGCTGGCGGCTGGCGGGCTGAAATGCTGACCGGCGCGATTCGCGAAGCAAATCGCTTCACGCCAACGCGCTCCACACTTCGAGCTTGTTTCTCACGTGCCGGATCACCTCGTCCACGAACTCGTCGGTGCCGGACGACCCGCCGAGATCCGCCGTTTTCGTCCCATCCAATATCGTCTCGAAGGCCGATTCGTATATCGCCCTCGAAACCCTTCCGGCGACTTCGTCGTCGAAATAATTGAAGAGGGCGGCTCCGGCGAGAACCATCGAGAGCGGGTTCGCCACGTTCTTCCCTTCGAGGGACGGGGCGGTTCCGTGCGGAGCCTCGGCCATTATGGTCTCGGGGCTCTCGTCCTCGTCGAGCGAGATGAGGAGGGATTCCGCCCCCGCGATCGAGCCGAACATTTGCATGACCATGTCCGAGAGGCAATCCCCGTCGCGATTCAACGTCGGGATGACGAGCGGCTCGCCATACGTGGAAAGCAAAAGCGCGTATGTCGCGTCTATGAGTTGCGGCTCGTAGCGGATGTCTTTGTTGTTCTCGGCGGCGCGATCCATCTCCTCTTTGAGCATGCCTTCGTATGTCGGGGAGACGGTCCATTTCGGGCCGCCGAAGACTTTGGCCCGCATCCTCCTCGCGTGGACAAAGGCGAACTCGGCGACGCCCCGGCATACCCGCCGGGATATTTTCTCCGTGCGGTATGCGATCTCATCGAGCCCCTCGCCTTCGCGGTGCTCGTCGGCCCCGTATGCGTCGTCCACGGCCATACGCACGACGGAGATGGGAGCGTGTACGCCGGGGAGCGGGTTCACACCGGGGATTCGCCGCCCGGTGCGGACGATCACGGTTCCGTTTATGCCTTTCCGCAAAACAGCGTTCGGGGAGCCGACGTCGCCCGCTTTTTCCGGGGTGATGGTCGCGGCTTTGTATCCGAAGCCGTGTTTCTTCATGGCTTCGGCGGCTTCGTTGACGACTTCGTTCTTTGTTTTCCGGCGGTTTTCGAGGGAGAGGTCGTATCGTTCGAGTTCGATGTCGAGGCCGGTTACGGAGGGGTCTAAAATTCTGAGAGCCTCTTCCAAAAGCTCTTGCCCGGTTTGGTCGCCCTCCATGACCACTATGGTTTTGGGATCCATGCTCTCGCTCCTCGAAGTCTCGCCTAATTTACACGCCTAGTATACGCGGGGGAATCCGTGGATATTGACCCGACCGGACGGATCTTTCCGCGCGTATAATGTTCCGGCTTTGAGAACGTCATTCCCGCGGGCATCCAACCTCGGACTCCGATTCTTTCTGGAGTTGTTCGCTTTCGGATCGCTGTTTTACTGGGGGATTCGGCTCGCGGACGGCTGGCTCCCGGGCCTCCTCATCGGGACACTCGCTTTTCTGGCAGCGGCCACGGTCTGGGGCGTCTTCGCTTCGCCTCGCGCCCGCGTCCCTTTGCCGCTGGCCGGAGGACTCATGGTCGAAGCCCTCGTATTCGGGTCGGCTGGCGCCGCTCTCGCCGCGTCGGGACACTCGCGGATGGCTGTCGCGCTCGTCGTTTTGGCGGCGGCGAATCGCCTGTTTATATATCTCTGGCGCCAAGACGCGCGCGACAGATAGCCCGCGAACTCTCGAAGCCATCGGCGATCCCCTCCCGGTTCGTATATAATGCTTGCCAGTCGGCGAGAGGGAAGACGGCGGGGAAAGTATGTTCGGTGGATTTTTGAAAGCTGTTTTGTATTCGGCGGTCACGCTGGTTTTCTCCGTGGCTATATTCGTGTTTTTCACGAACGACGCGGCGACGGGCGCGACTTCGATCTTCGGCGCCGTCATAGTTTTGATCCTCTTCATCGCCGTGATGCTCTCTATTTTCCTGAGCGACATCGGCAAGGGACTCAAAGGGGACGGCTGGGATGCCGGACATGGCACCCCTGGCGACTCCGGCGGAGATTGAGGCGACTAATTTCGAGAAGGACATTTTGAATGTCTCATGTGTTCGTTGTAACCGCACAGAGCTTCGGCGACTCGGCCGGTTTGATCTTCTTTCCGCTGGTTTTTGTTGGCGTTTTGATACTCGCCTGGGTCTACGGAAAGATCGGGCGCAGCCGCGATAGAAAATCCATTCGCGGCGGAGATGGCTCTTCCCATCCTGCCGATGGAGGCTCTCCGGGACACGGCGCCGACGACTCGAATGACGAAGGACCCGGCGTCGGGGGAGGCGATCCTTGAAGTCGTTACGTGAACAAATCTATGAGCTGCAAACTCTCGAACTCGGCGGCGAGGGCGGGGGAGAGATGCGCCCGATCCTCGCTCTCGGCCACTTTGTCCGCCACGTCGAGGAACGCGGCGACGGGGCCGCTCGCGGGAACGTCCCGCCTTTTTAGCGCGACCATCGAGCGTGTCATGTCCGGCACGCCCTCGACGGCGACTTGCGCGAGGTTCCCCGACGAGACGCTCCGCACGATGGCCGACTGGGGGAGGAACGAGATGCCGAGGCGATGTTCGACCATTCGTTTTGCGGCTTCGATATTGTCCACTTCCATCGTCCGAAGCTCCCGTATGCCCGCGTTCCGGAAGAGTTCTTGGGTTTGGTCGTAATAGCTCGAGTCGTTGTCGAAGAGGATGAGCCGCTCCCCGACGACCTCCGAGAGGTCGGCGGAGCCTTTCTCGGTGAATCGGTGGCCGGGATCCACGACCAAAACCATCTCGTCCTCATACAATGGCAAACTCTCAATGTCCGGATGCCTCATCGAGCGCGTCAACCCGAGATGCACGTCCTCGTTCAAAGTCATCTCCAAAATCTCCTCGGAATGCCCCGTCCTCACCGAAACGGAAACCTGCGGATACGCCCCCACGAACCTCTCCAAAAGCCCCGGAAGCGCATACGTCCCGACCCCCGGCGAAGCCCCGAGTACGAGCCGACCGCCCGAAGCCCCGCGCAATTCCTCCAAACTCCGCTTCCCATCCTCGAAACTCTCGACCGCCTTCTCCGCGAACGGCACGAACGCCTTCCCCGAATCCGTCAACCGCATCCCCCGGCTCGTCCGAACAAACAATTGATCGCCGACCTCCTCCTCGAGTCCCTTCAAACGCGCCGTCAAAGTCGGCTGCGTCAAAAACATCTCCTCCGCCGCCCGACTGAGATTCCCGAGCCGCGCCACCGCCAGGAAACACTCCATCTGTCTGAAAAGCATGGTCGCTCCGCTCCCGTTGTTGGTTGTTGGCGAAAACCAATAACCATAAACATTTTCTATATCATTCATTCAAGCAAATAATTGGACTGATAGCAACCTTCTTGTTATCTTTCAGGCAGGTTAAAGGAAGCGATGAGAGAAGGAGCTTTACATGATCACGGTACAGTACAGAGACTCGGAGACCGAAGAGATCCTTGATCGTCGCTACGAGGAGGAGACTCCGAACATCGGTCAGCGCGTCCGCATCGGCTTCGAGGAGCATCAAGTCCTCTTCCGTTGGCGCACGGTTCCGACTTGCTGCATCGTCTACGTCAGACGGACGATGGCCGAGTCCCGCTCCTCCCAACAAACCGCCGCCTAGTAGAAATATCCCACAAAGGCTCAACCGTATTCCGAATCGCGGAACTTTAGCGGTAAGACGAATGGCTTGCTAGGATAAACTCATTCTGGCAAGCCGTTTACTTGAGCGTTAGAGAGGAGCCCTGTTTATTTATGGCAAACACACGAGATTTCGGCGACGGAATAAAATTCACCGCCCCCATCCCAAGCGAATTCGAGGAGGTACTCACTCCCGAGGCGGTCGCCTTCGTGGCGAAGCTCGCTAGACTTTCGGTGGATCGCAACCACGAACTCCTCGCCGCCCGTGAAGAGCGGCAGAGAAGAATTGACTCCGGTGAGATGCCGGATTTCCTCCCCGAGACGAAAGAAATACGCGACGGAGACTGGAAAGTCGCCCCGTGTCCCGAAGATATACAAGATAGGCGCGTCGAAATAACCGGGCCGCCGGACCGGAAGATGCTCATAAACGCGCTCAATTCCGGCGCGTCGAGCTATATGACGGACTTCGAGGACGCGAACTGCCCGACTCTTTACAACATGCTCGAAAGCCAAAAAAACTTGATCGACGCGATAGATGAGACGATCTCCTTCGACGACGAGGCTTCCGGCAAGCACTACGAACTCGACGGGAAACTCACCGAGCTTGCGAACCTCATGCCGCGCCCGCGCGGCTGGCACCTCTTCGAGAAGCACATGCTCGTGGACGGGAGGCAGGTTCCCGGCGGAGTCTTCGATTTCGCCCTCTATTTCTTCCACAACGCGAAGAAACTTTTGGACATGGGAAGCGGCCCGTACTTTTATCTGCCGAAGATGGAGAGCCACCTCGAGGCGCGGCTATGGAACGACATCTTCGTCGCCGCGCAGGATGAACTCGGCATTCCGCAAGGAACCATAAAGGCGACCGTCCTCATCGAGACGATTCTGGCGACGTTCGAGATGGATGAGATTTTGTGGGAGCTTCGCGACCATTCGGCGGGGCTGAATTGTGGACGGTGGGACTATATTTTCTCGTACATAAAGAAGTTCCGCGACAAGGATTTGCTGCTTCCTGACCGGGCGGAGATCACGATGACCGTCCCGTTCATGCGCGCATATTCGCTCCTCACCATAAAAACATGCCACAAGCGCGGCGCGTTCGCGATGGGGGGGATGGCCGCCCAAATTCCCGTCAAAGGCGACAAGGAGCAAAACGAGAAAGCCTTCGCCGCCGTTAGGGCGGACAAGGAGCGCGAGGCGCAAGACGGCCACGACGGAACGTGGGTCGCGCACCCCGGCATGGTCCCGACGGCGAAGGAAGCCTTCGATAAATTCATGCCCCAGCCGAACCAGATAGACAAGCAGCGCGACGACGTCGAGGTGACGGCGGCGCAGCTTCTCGAGAAACCGGAGGGAAACATCACCGAGGCGGGTTTCCGAAACAACGTCTCGGTTGGCATCCAGTATCTCGGGGCGTGGCTCGCGGGGAGGGGAGCCGTGCCAGTTTTCAATCTCATGGAGGATGCGGCGACGGCGGAGATTTCGCGGGCGCAGGTTTGGCAGTGGATCCACAACGACAAAGGCGTCCTCGACGACGGAACCGAAGTCACCGAAGAACTCTTCCACAAAGTCATGGACGAGGAACTCGACCGGATAAAGAACGACATCGTCGGCCCCGAGCGCTTCGAGAAGGACGAGTTCGAAGAGGCCGCCAAACTCTTCTCCGAACTCTCGACCCGCGATGATTTCGTCGAGTTCCTCACCCTCCCCGGATACGAATACCTCGACTAGGAAACCCATCCGGCACGGCGACCACATCCACGGCGGCGACTCCCGACTCCACTTCACGGGATCGCCGCTTTTCTATGCGTCGGGTGTGCCGTCGTGGAGCCACATCGAACCACTCCCGTTCCTCACCCGAGGCGAGAAAGTTCGTCCAATGGTTGCTTGCAAAGTATACGTATGTGTACAATGCAGGTAGGTTGGATAGGCAAAGGAACACAATTTTAGAAGGAGCGGAAGATGGAGAACGGAAGCACGAACGGGCGGAATGGAAGCGACGCTGTCGCGCAGATCGAGGAAGGTTGGCGCGGCGAGCGATGGGAAGGCATCACGAGGCCGTACTCGGCTGAGGACGTGGTTCGGCTGCGGGGTTCGGTTCAGATCGAGCACACGTTGGCGCGGCTCGGGGCGGAGCGGCTGTGGGCTTCGATGCACGAGAAGCCGTTCGTGCGGGCGCTCGGTGCTTTGACGGGGAACCAAGCCGTTCAGCAAGTCAAGGCCGGACTCGATGCGATCTATCTCTCCGGTTGGCAGGTTGCGGCGGATGCGAATATAGCGGGGCAGATGTATCCGGACCAGAGTTTGTATCCGGCGAACTCGGTGCCGCATGTCGTGAAGAGGATCAACCAGGCTCTCCAGCGCGCCGACCAGATAAACCACTCCGAAGGGAAGAACGGCATAAACTGGTTCGCCCCGATTTTGGCCGACGCCGAGGCCGGGTTCGGGGGGGCGCTCAACGTCTTCGAGCTTATGAAGGGCATGATCGAAGCCGGAGCCGCCGGTGTCCACTTCGAGGATCAATTGTCGAGCGAAAAGAAGTGCGGCCATCTCGGTGGCAAGGTTCTCCTCCCGACGGCGCAGGCTGTCAGAAACCTCATCTCCGCCCGGCTCGCCGCCGACGTTATGGGCGTCCCCACCGTCGTCGTCGCCCGCACGGACGCCGACGCCGCCGACCTCATAACCTCCGACGTCGACCCCGACGACGCGAAGTTCCTCACCGGCGAGCGGACTTTCGAGGGCTTTTACCGGGTGAAGTCCGGCCTCGAACAGGCCATCGCCCGCGGTCTCGCGTACGCTCCGTACGCCGATGTCGTGTGGTGCGAGACTTCGACGCCGGACATCGGGCAGGCGAGGGAGTTCGCGGCGGCTATACATGAGAAGTTCCCCGGCAAGCTCCTTGCGTACAATTGCTCGCCGTCGTTCAATTGGAAGGCGAAGCTCTCGGACGAGGAGATCGCCACCTTCCAGGAGCAACTCGGGGAGATGGGCTACAAGTTCCAGTTCATCACTCTCGCCGGCTTCCACGCCCTCAACTACTCGATGTTCGACCTCGCGGACAAGTACCGCGAGCGCGGGATGTCCGCGTACTCCGAACTCCAGCAAGCCGAGTTCGATGCCGAGGAGCGCGGATACACCGCCACGAAGCACCAACGCGAAGTCGGGGCGGGCTACTTCGACGAGGTCGCGCAAGTCGTCGCGGGCGGCATGGCCTCGACGACGGCTCTCGCTGGCTCGACCGAAGAGGCGCAGTTCGGCACGCCCGAAGACCCGAACACGGCGTTGCCGGGTTCCACCGAAGAGGCGCAGTTCACGAAGTAGGTTTCGGGCGCCGAGGTTTTCAGGGGTCGGGTTTCCGGCCCCTTTTCTTTCGCCGGACTCGATGAGTCGTCTCCCGGAGGCGGCGCGTCGGCGCTCGCCTCCTCCGCCTCGAAAGTTATGTTCGCTCGGGCGGCGAAGGAATGCGCCGCATCGGGTGGGGTTTCTTTGCCCGGGCTCCATCGGCATGGCTTTTTTATTCTCTTCCTTTTTCGGAAAATCGTATTTCGAGGGACTTTTTTTAAGAATGTCGCTTCATCGTAATTGATTCGCAACGTCGAATTGTTGTCCTCTCATTGTGAAGGTTGGGTCGCGATTCGGGGGATTTTCTTCGGGGAGTGGGCTGCGGGATGGCTCCTCTCCGGGTGGCTCTGCGCGGAGGTCTTCCGGCTCATCCGGGAATGTCATTCGGGCGAAGAAGAAATTCAGGAAGCGCCGGACGGGGATTCGAGACGTTTTCAGCGCGGGGTTTTTGAGTTCCGCATTCTCGAAGGCTCCGAGCATGCCCTCGGTTTCCTCGCGGAATCCGTCCGAGACGGCTGAAAAAATGGAGGGCGGCGGGCGAGGTTCGGGGGGTTCTTTCCGGGGGTATCTCGGGTGGGCGAAGTTCGCGGTCGTTGCTTTGTTTGCTTTGTTTTCGTTGGTCGTGGCTTTCGACGGGTGGCGGAATTCGGACGATGTTTTCGGCGGCGTCGAGGTTGGCGGGGTGGGGGTCGGCGGCGAGTCGCGCATCGAGGCAGAGAGGATGCTCGCGAAGAGCGCGGCGGGTTTGCCGGAGGAAATCACGTTCGTGGCCGGGGAGAAAGAAGTGGCGCTCGGGGCGGAGGAGCTTGGCATCGCGGTGGACGCCGAGAGGAGCGTCGAGCGGGCGTATTCGGTCGGGAGGGACGGGGAATTCGGGAACCGATTCGAGGATCGGGTGAAGTCCGCGTTCCAAATGGCCGCCGTCGGGCCGGAGATAAAGTACGAAGAGGAGGCCATCCGGGCCGCCTTCGAGAGCGGGGCCACCGAGGCGGACTACGAATTCACCGACTCGGAAACGGAACTCGTCTCCATAACCCCGAGTCGGGACGGGGTTCGCATCGAGGAGTCTTTTTGGGACGGGCTGGATCGGAAACTCATGGCGGGGGAGGGGAGGATCGAGGTTTCGGTCGCGTCCATCGAGCCGAAACTCTCGACCGAGCGGGCCGAGAAGCTCCGCCCGACAGAGCTTCTCTCCTCGTACCAGACGAACTATCTCACATACGACGACGATCCCGGTCGCCTCGCGAATTTGCAAATAGCCTCCGAGGCCGTGAACGGTACGTTCCTCGCTCCGGGGGAGGTGTTCTCGTTCAACGAGCTGGCCGAGCCGCTCGACTACGAGGCGGCGAAGGTCATAATTCAGGGCCAGTCCGCCACGGCCGACGGCGGCGGGCTTTGCCAGGTTTCCTCGACTTTGTACATGTCGGCGAACCTCGCGGGCCTCGAAACGGTCGAGAGGCACCCGCACCATTCGGAGCTTCCGTACATCCAGCCCGGCTTCGACGCGACGGTGTGGTTCGCGAGGGAGGTCGGAGTCCCGCTCGACATGAAGTTCGAGAACACTTCGGAGGGGTATGTGTACGTCCAGCAATGGGTTGACAC
>JACDAJ010000014.1 GCA_013695475.1 Rubrobacter sp.
ATGAAGGCGCTGAGATCCATATGAAGACCTCCTTTTGTCCTCGAAGGATTCGAACACCATCGAGAACAAGGGGGTCCTCCTAACTACTCAAGTCCTCAAAAGAAACTTGCACATCGGGTTGAAAAGCGGAGCGTGCTGAAAAGCGGAGCGTGCGCGGTTTCGCCGACGACGAAACCGCTTCGGAGCGGAGAGGGGGGGATTTGAACCCCCGATGCCGGGGCTGCCGACATAACGGTTTTCGAGACCGCCGCATTCGTCCACTCTGCCACCTCTCCGCCGCGAAGTTTACCGCACGAGCCACCCGTCGTCATACGCGCCGCTCCGCCGGGGAGGATCGGATGAAATCGAGGAATCGGGAAGCGCGTCGCTTCGCCCCGCCGCCGATCGTGAACCGTCGCCCTTCGGTCCCGGCCCCTCGGTTCGTGGTCTTTCCACCCGGATTCACCACGGCGGCGAGACCACGCGAAACCTTCACGCGCGTCAAATCACAAACCTTGCTTAGGCGCGACAATTCCTCCTTCGACATAGCCCTTCATCGTCCGATTAGCCGGGTCGAAATGTGCGATGTATTTCCTGCAAAACGGGAATATTTCTCGGGAAGTCTCGGAGTGTTTCCTCGGAGGCGGCTTTCCTTGACATTCGACCATGGGTCGAGGTTTGGGGGGAAAGGGGTTTTGGCTGTGGTAATTGGTATGGATTCTTCGTTGTCGGCGGTTGTGGAGAGCGTTTTGGCGGGTTGGAAAAAGTTGGGTGGGGTGAAGTCGGAGGGGGCCGGGTGGGACGCGAGGAGTTATGCGCTGCTTTCGGTGGCGGCGGCGCTCGTCACGATCTCGCTCAAGTTCGGGGCGTATCTCCTCACGGGTTCGATCGGTCTTTTCTCGGACGCGGCGGAGTCGGTCGTCAATTTGTTCGCGGCGGGGGCGGCGGTTTGGGCATTGAGCGTGGCGGCGCGTCCGGCGGATGAGGAGCATGCGTACGGGCATGGGAAGGCCGAATATTTCGCGAGCGGTTTGGAGAGCGCGCTCATCATCGTGGCGGCGGCTTGGATCGGCTTCACCGCCTTCGGCCGCCTCCTCGACCCGCAACCCCTCGAACAGGTTCCGCTCGGACTCTCGCTCATCCTCGTGGCCGCCGCGATCAACGGCGGAGTCGCAGTCGTAATTTTACGAGCCGGAAAACGGCTCCGGTCCATCACCCTCGAAGCCGACGCGAAGCACCTCCTCACCGACGTGTGGACATCATTCGGGGTCGTCGTCGGGGTGGCGGCGGCGCAAATAACGGGGTGGCTCGTCCTCGACCCGCTCATCGCGCTCCTCGTCGCCGCGAACATCGTGTGGACCGGAATACGCCTCCTCCGGGACACGGCGGGCGGCCTCCTCGACGAAGCGTTGCCGAACGATGACCAGGCGAAAATAGCGAAAACCCTCGCCGAATACGAGAATGGGAACGTCCACTTCCACGCCCTCCGCACGAGGCAGTCCGGGCAAAGGCGCTTCGTCTCGATGCACGTCCTCGTACCGGGCGAGTGGAGTGTGCAGCGCGGCCACGATCTCGCCGAGGACATAGAAAAAGACCTCCGTGAGACATTGCCCGGAAGCACCGTCTTCATCCACATCGAGCCGACCGAAGACCCCGCCTCCTTCGAGGACGTCGGCCTCGACCGGAGGCCGTCGGACGAGAAAGGCGCATAAAAAGGCGGATTGTCAATCAGTAATTTTGCGCGTTATTAATAACGCCATGTATTATTATGATCGTGATAAAGAGCTTTGGCGACAGGGACACGGAGAGGGTCTTCGAGGGACGCAAACCGAAGCGGCTTCCGCAGAAGATCGTCAACCGGGCTGAGACGAAGCTCGCGGCGCTCGATGCAGCCAAAGGCATCGAGGAAACGAGGGTGCCGCCGGGGAATCGGCTCCACAAGCTCGGCGGCGACCGTGAAGGTGGGCGGTGTGGATGGACAGGCAGTTTCGAATGTGCTTCCGCTTCGACGGCGGCGACGCTTTCGATGTCGAGATAGTGGATTACCACGATTAAAGAAAGGACGGAGATGGAAGACAGAATATCCGAGGAGGTGCGCCGGGAGCCGAGGGTCAGACCCCCGGTGCATCTCGACCCGCTCGGGATGACGGCTCACGCGCTGGCGAAGAAACTCGGGGTTCCGGTGCCGAGAGTCAACGACGTCGTGCGCGGCAAGCGGGCGATAAGCGTCGACACCGCGCTCCGCCTCTCGCGCTATTTCGGCAACTCGGCGCAATTCTGGCTCAGCCTCCAGAATTCCTATGATCTTCGAATAGCCGAGATCGAGGCCGGTGAGCGCATCGAACGCGAAGTCGAGCCGATGGCCGACGCCTCATAGAAAAAGGGCGAACCCGGAAAAGGATTCGCCCCACTTTCATTCGCGCCCCCCGAAGGCCGCTCGGAATTTTGCTACGAGGAGCGCGCGTCGTCAGTTTTTCAACTGCACTTCGAGTACCCGCACGAGTGGCACGTCACGCAACCTTCCTGCCGCGTCAGCCCACTTCCGCAGTCCGGGCAAGCGCCGATGATCGGGAGTTCCCGAGTCTCGACTTGCGCCCCGTCGATGAGGTAATGCTCCCCCATCGCCTTCGCCACGCCGTCCGGCACGGACAATACGGCGTTCGGGCCGAAGCCATACGGGTGTCCGTCCTGAATGCCGCGAAGCTGGTGGATGACTTCCTTCGGAGACGCCCCGTGGGTCATGGCGAGTGAGATCATGCGCCCGAGAGCGTCCGAGAACGCCGCCGCCGTCCCGCCGGGCTTCCCGATGATCACGAAGCACTCCCGAGGTCCGAACTCGTCGTCGTTCATCGTGACGTAAAGCGGCCCGTGTCCCGTCGTGAGCTTCTTCGTCACGCCGGAGAGCGTCTTCGGGCGGCCGTTGCGCGCCTCGGCGAGCGAGACGTGCTTTATCTCCGGCTCGGAGTTCGCGGATTTGCTCGTCGCCCCCGTCGAGAGAACCTGCGCGTCGCGCGATCCGTCGCGGTACACGGCGATGCCTTTGCAGCCCGTGTCGAACGCCTGCATATAAGCGTCCTCCACGTCCCTCGCCGTCGCCTCGTTCGGGAGGTTTATGGTTTTGGAAATGCCCATCGAGGTGTATTTCTGGAACGCCGCCTGCATTTTGACGTGCCACTCGCTCGATATGTCGTGCGAGACGACCCACGTGTTCCGAACGTCCTCCGGCACTTCCTCGATGTCGCGGACGCTCCCATGCTCGGCGACCTTCTTCATAAGGTCTTCCGAATAAAAGCCGCGCTCCTTCGCGAGCCACACGAACTCGGGGTTCACGTCGGGCATCTCCATCTCCGCCTGCCGACGCATGAACGCAACCGCGAACAACGGCTCGATGCCGCCCGAACATCCGGCTATCATCGAAATCGTCCCCGTCGGGGCGATGGTCGTGACCGTCGCGTTCCGAACCGGATTGCTCCGCTTCTCATGGCGGCTTCCCTCGAAGTTGCCCATGACGCCGCGCTCTTCGGCGAGACGGCGGCTGGCAGCCCACGCCTCGTCGTCCACGAACTTCATCGTCTTCTCGGCGAAGGCGAGTCCCTCGTCCGAGTCGTATGTGATGCCGAGCTGGATGAGCGCGTCGGCGAAGCCCATCACGCCGAGGCCGATGCGCCTGTTTCCGCGGCTCATCGCGTCGATCTCCGGCAGCGGATACCGATTCTGCTCGATGACGTTGTCGAGGAACCGGACCGCCGTATGCACCGTCTCCCGAAGCTCGTCCCAGTCAATGCGGACTTCGCCCGAGGTATTCCCGTCGGCGAGGCCCGCGTCGGAGCCGTCGGCGGATCGCACGAATCGTTCGAGGTTTATGGAGCCGAGGTTGCACGAGTCGTACGGTGGAAGGTGCGCCTCCGAGCATGGGTTCGTTGACTCGATGGGAAACTGCGGCGTCGGGTTGTCGCCGTCTATTTTGTCGATGAAGACGACACCCGGCTCGCCGTTCAGCCACGCGCCGTGGATGATCTTCTCGAAGAGGTCGCGCGCCCGGATCGTTTGGAATGTCTCGCCGTCGCGCGGGTTTTTGAGGTCGAAGTCCGAGTCGGTCCTCACGGCCTCCATGAACTCGTCGGTGATCGCCACCGAAATATTGAAGTTGTTTATCTGGTCATTCTCGTTTTTGCAGGTGATGAACTCCTCGATGTCCGGGTGGTCCACACGGAGAATCCCCATGTTCGCCCCGCGACGAGTCCCGCCCTGTTTTATTTTGTCCGTCGAAGCGTCGTAAATCGCCATGAACGAAACCGGCCCCGACGAAACGCCCATCGTGGATTTCACGATGTCGTTCTTCGGACGAAGCCGCGAGAACCCGAAGCCCGTCCCACCGCCGGATTTGTGGATGACCGCCTGATGCTTGAGCGTGTCGTATATCCCGTCGATCGAGTCCTCGACGGGAAGCACGAAGCACGCCGAGAGTTGCTGAAGCTCGCGCCCGGCGTTCATGAGCGTCGGGGAGTTCGGCATGAACTTCCTCGACAGCATCATCTGGAGGAACTTGCCGCTCCACTCTTCATAGAGAGCCTCGGCCTCGCCCCCCTCCCGGAACTTGAACTCGCCCTCGGCGATGTTCGAGGAAACCCTTCGGAACATGTCTATCGGCTCTTCGAGAACCTCGCCCTTCTCGTTCTTCTTCAAATAACGTTTCGCGAGGACGGCTCGGGCGTTCTCCGAAAGGTCTATGTTCGACAGCTTCACGGACATCTTCTTCCTGTCTACCTCCACTTGCTTTTCCTCCCTGATTTTACCGCTGACTTGCCTTGTCCCAATACTTGCTTTCGGATGGCGCGACGGTTTTTCGCCCCACCATCCGCCGGGGTCTATCTCCCTCCGACCCCGGTTCCCGCGAGCCTCACGAGTTCGCTGCGGAACTGGTCCACATCGGTGTACTGACGATACACGGAGGCGAACCGGAGATACGCCACCATGTCCATCCTCTTCAAGCGGACGAGAACCATATCACCGAGCCTCCGCGACGTCACCTCGTGGCGGCGCCTCTCGCGAAGCTCGGCCTCGACCTCGTCCACGATGTCCTCGACCTGGTCCTCCGAGATCCTCTGCTTGGCGCACGCCTTCGAGATCCCCGTGAGCAGCTTCTCCCGGTCGAAAAGCTCGCGCCCGCCGTCGCGCTTGAGAACCATCAACCGTATAGGCTCGCGCCGCTCATACGTCGTGAACCGCTTCCCGCAACCCGCCGAAAGACACTCCCGCCGCCTGCGGATGGCATCCTTCGACTCCGAAAGCCGCGAGTCAATAACCTTCGTATCCTCGAAATCACAATATGGACACTGCACTCCGGAACCCCCATCACTCCAACACAACATCTGGTACTCGGGAAACCTAGCACACCATATTTTCGGATAGCAACACCCGCTAAATGAATCTAAACTTGAGGTTAACATAACGCTGAACCCCCGAATCCCGCTCACCCAGCGACAATACCCGCCCGAACTGCTCAATCGAAATTTTTCCAGAAATTTTTCCACCGAGCCACGAAAACGCGGAATTACCCGCAAATCACATACCTTTAGCCTCAGGTGAAGTCTATAGCTTCTATTCGCACTTGAATCTAAGTTTACTATGGTTAATAAATTATAGCTTCACTTTAGGTACAGGCTAGAGTGAAGCTTCTCTTTGTATTTCAGGGAGTTGTCGGAGTTGGGATCCGCTCTCGGAAAGAAGGGGGACGCACCTTTATTTCGCGCGACGCGCTTTGAAAAAGTCGCGGAGTAGTTGGGAAGCCTCCGGGGCGAGGACGCCGCTCTCCACGGCGATGAGGTGGTTGAGCCTCGCGTCGCCGGGGGTGTCGTGGAGGGTTCCGGCGTATCCGGCTTTCGGGTCGGGGGCGGCGAAGACGATGCGAGAGAGGTGGGCGGCGTGGGCGGCTCCGGCGCACATCGGGCATGGCTCGAGGGTGGAATAGAGCGTGCATCCGGAGAGCCGCCAGCCACCGAGGGTTTCGGAGGCGCGGCGAATGGCGAGCAGTTCGGCGTGGGCGGTCGGGTCTTTCGTGGCTTCCCGCTCGTTGGCTGCGACGGAGATAATTTCGTCGCCCTTTGCGACGATCGCTCCGACGGGAACCTCGCCCTTTTCGGCGGCTTCCCCGGCGGCTTCGAGGGCGAGTCGCATCATGGCGAGGTCGGTGGTTTTTGGCGAGCTGGGATCCTCCGTCGGCACATCGGCGATGATAGCAAGGAGGCGGGATTTTACACGGAACCCGCCGGAGGACGCCTTTTCGGCTCCCTTCTCGGAAGCTCTCGCGGACGATGGATGTCATCCTCTCAGCGCGGCGATCTCCACAAACGCCAAATCAAATGTTCGGGAGCCAGCCATGCCGGAACGAAAAATGCCAGTGGGTTTTCCACGACGGCTCCAAGAACCGCTCCGGATCATGGCGCGACATGCAAACCTGTGGCGCGAGGAATAATTCTCGCGCCACCAATTCACCCTGCCAGCGTTTCAGCCGTTCGTTCTTGCTGGCTCGCTGACAAGCGAGGCCGCCATCAGGTCCGACCGTATTCTTCGACCTCCCGGCGGGCCTTTCTCTCCGCTTCGCGCTCGGCTTTGAGTTTCTCGAGCTCCGCTTCGGGGTGGTCGAGCCAGTCTTTTATTTTCAGTTCGATCTCATCGCGCACCTCGCGGAATTTCTCGATTCGATCTTCCTCGGGGGAGTCGGGATTTCGTGGGTCGTCGAAGAGCCACACGAGCCTCGTCCCGACTCCGGGAAAGGTTACGGGGCAGTTTTGCTCGGCGCGAGCGCATACGATGACGAGATAATTGAAACCCATCTTCCCCATGTACGTTTTCAGGCCCTTCGGGCGATGGACGCCCATGTCGGCGCCAAGCTCCTCCATCACCTCGACGGCGTACGGGTGGATCTCCCCCGCCGCCGAAACCCCGGCACTGTGCGCCTCATACTCCTCGCCACCGTGCATCCGAAGCAACGCCTCGGCCATCTGGCTCCTCGCCGAATTCTGCGTGCACAGGAACAAAACCTTCGTCTTCCGCATCATCTCCTCCTTTCCCCGGAGCCTCGAAGCCCCGCTATATTCCGTCCTTCACAATCCTCTCTCGAAACACGGTCCGACATCCATCGGCGGAGTCGAAAAAGCCGTCGTCCGACACCGAGCATGGGCGATCGCAGCCGCCTACTTCGCTGCGGAGCGCCCATCCGGGCAAGAGTTTCGCATCCGGGAAATTTCCACCGGAACGCGCCTCCTCCACGATGGCGCGGGGCGCGCGGCGAATGCCAGTCTCCTCGGTCGGACTCGTCTCCTCGGTCGGACTCGGTATGAAAGTGCGGCCCGCCCCCGGCGAAACTGCCTCACACCTCCACCGGCTTCGGCGTTCCGCCCGCCTCGAGCATCGCCGCGAACTCGTCCGGCAACTCGCTCCGAAGAATGCCGTCCATCGCCCGCTCGACATCGTATTCGACCCGCGCGAACTCGACGCCCTCGATCTCCTCCCCCGCCTCGACGAGGACGTATCCGGCCCGCCAGTCGCCGTCCTTCGGCTTCCCGACGGAGCCGGTGTTTACGAACCGGACGCCCTCGACCTCGCGCTCCCAGGGTTTGTGGGTGTGTCCGAAGGCGATGAGATCCCCGCCTCGGCTTCCGGCGGCCTTCGCCATCTTCGAGCAGAAAGAGTCCGGGCGATCCTCCGTCCAATAAAGCGTGTTCAAAGTGGGAGTCCCATGAACGAGCGTAATTTGCGGCCTCGACGTATGCCCGCCCCTCACCCTCACGTCCATCCGAAACGGAAGCTCCCCGAGATATTGTTTCGTCCCCGGCGAGACATGCTCCCGAGTCCACTCATAGCTTATGTGCGAAAGCTCCTCGCCCCTCGGACTCTCCGCTTTGCAGCCGCAATGTTTATAGTCGTTGGCGACCGTCGAGTCATAGTTTCCCGCGATGCCCGGTATCCGCCGCTCGCGCACGACGTTCACGACCTCGTCCGGCCACGGCGCATAACCTACGAGATCCCCGAGATGGTACACAGCCCGAACATCATCCCGACCGTCAATATCCGCGAGAACCGCTTCGAGGGCCGGGAGGTTCGAGTGGATGTCTGAGATGAGAGCGTACTTCATTCGTTCCTCCGCGAAGGTTTCGTGAGCCATATCAAGGACAGTTTATATACGCCGCTCCGGGACTGAGTTAAACGGCGGTTAAAAATCGCCCGACATTCGGAAAGCTCGGTCGAGGAGGCCCGTTCGGGGAGACCCGTTCGGGGCAACGACACGGAATTCCGCCGATCGCCTTCCGAACCATATACACGATCAAAGCGGCGACCGGAGATCGTCGGCTCCTCCGGAAGGTCCGCGATATACCGGAGGGATCGCGCCCGAGGATGTTTCGCCGAAACGCCCCCACACCGCGTCGCCAACGAAGGACTTTCGCGGGCGAATGGCTTTCTCGCCGAACTCGCCATGCCCCATCGCTGCGGCAGAGACGAACGCCGAATGGCTCGGACGGCGACTTCACCGGGCAATCGCCATACGTCGCGGCGGCTCGCCCACGCGGCGATGTCGGAGCCGGAAACGCGGAGGCGGAAACGCGGAGGCGGAAACGGACGGGGTTCTTTACGAGACGTTTTTGGAGTCCCGCCCGAGATGCGCTCGCGCCTCGCCGAGGAGACCATCCGCCGCCTCGATGTCGAGTGAATAAAAGCTCCATCGTCCGCGTTTCTCCTCCTTCACAAGCCCGGCCTCCTTCAGTTTTGCGAGATGGTACGAGACTTTGGATTGGCCGAGTCCATAAACTTCGACGAACTCGCAAACACAGATTCCGGGAGAATCGTCGTCGCCGACAGGCGCGCCGAGGTTTGGGAGGCCGCAACATCCGCGCCCCTCTTTCGCGGCGGCGGCGAGCATGCCGAGCATCTTCACCCGGATCGGGTCGGACATCGCCCGCCCGAACGCGGCGAGTTTTTCCGCGCGAATCTCTTCGACGGATGCCTCGGCGACCATGTTCTCCGTCATACTTCCACCCTCGGCCTCGTCGCCCGCACGAACGCGGCGAACCGTTCGAGCCGAACCTCTTCGTTTTCGGCGGACTCGACTTCCATGTTCTCCGTCATTCGCCACCCCCCGGCTTCTTCGCCCGAACGAACGCGGCGAGCCGATTGAGCCGCAGTTTTTCGTTTTCGATGGACTCGACGGTGGAAACATTCGACGGCTCCAAATCAATCATCCTTCCGGCTTCGTCGCCCGCGCGAACGCGCTCGCGACGGAGATACCGCGAAAGTCCTTCGCATCCACGCCGTGCGCCTTCGCTATGGAGTCCGGGTCGTGCGTGTGCGCCACTTCGACGGAGACATCCTCGAACCCGGCCTCCGAAAGCATCGCCTCGTACTCGCTCTTTTCCAAAGCCCCCGCGACACACCCCGTCCACAATCCGACGGCTTCGAGGGTTTCGTCCGAAAGGCTCGCTTTGTCACCGACGAAAACCACGTCGTAAACGGCGAACCGACCGCCGGGCCGAAGCACCCGGAAGGCTTCTTCGAGAACCCTCTTTTTGTCCGTCGAGAGGTTTATGACGCAGTTGCTCACGACCACGTCCACATGCTCGTCGGGGAGGGGAATGTCCTCGATCTCCCCCTTCAAAAACTCGACGTTCCCCGCGCCCGCCTCCCGAGCGTTCTTCTTGGCGAGCGCGAGCATCTCATCGGTCATGTCGAGGCCATACGCCTTCCCCTCCGACCCGACCCGCTTCGCCGAGAGAAGGACGTCAATGCCGCCGCCCGATCCGAGATCGAGGACGACCTCCCCCTCCCGAAGCTCCGCGAGCGCGACCGGGTTCCCACACCCGAGCGAAGCCCCGACCGCCGCCTCCGGAAGCCCGCCCTTGTCGTCCGCCGAATACCCATCCCCCGTCATGTCCGAGGCGCCGGAGTCCGACCCGGAACACGCACACGACGACTCGCCGCAACAAGAACCCGCCCCGCCCTCCCCGACCGACAACGCCGCCTCCGCATACCGCCGCCGCACCGTGTCCCTCATAACATCATCCTCGGAACCCATCCCCGACACCACCTTTCGCAAATCAACTATTTTTGATATATTACATCAGCGAAAGTTGCTCTGTCAAACTGGAACGCGGAGAGAGCGGAGGAAAGATGCTCCCCGGAAACGGAGACTTCGAGGCTATGTGGCGGGAAGCCCGGAAGGCCGCGAGGGGCTTTCGCCGGGCGAGGTTCGGGGCGTTGCCGAGCCGCCTCGGAAGGTGTTTGAAGCATCGGCTCTCGGGCATTCCGGCTTGCTGCGAAAATTGCTGCGACGCTCTCGCATGCTTCTCCGAGGAGGCGGCGCCCCACCGAAAGAACCCCGACGCGAATAAGAAATTCGGCGCCATCGAAGTCGAGAGGATCGTCGGCAGCGTCGGGCGGTGCCGGGCGTTCGACGGCGACTTCCTTCCGGCGTGTTCATGCACGAGGGACAGATGGGAGCGCGTGAACGGAGCCTTCCGAGACGGAAAAACCACTTTCCCCGGTCGAGCTTCACGAAGTGAGGGAACGAAGTGAGGGAAGATACTTCGTCTACGACGGAAACCACCGCGTCTCGGTCGCCCGCCACCGCGGAGCCGCCGCCATTGACGCGGCCATAACCACCTTCACCGCGAAGCGCAGCCGCCCCGCCCTCGCCGCGACGATCCCGCTCCACGCCCCCGAACGACCTCGATCTCAAGTGGACGAATATATGAACTTTCACTTTAGATACACTGCCAACCTAAAGTAAAGGTTCATTTTTCGAGCGGCTAATCAAACGTCGTTAAACCCCTGGAAAATCAATGTTTTCATCCGCAACGCTCCACTTCAAGTCTAGTCTTTGCGGGTCGTCCCGGCATCTTCGAAGCCGCCATTGACTCCGGCCCATTGGCGGGCGGGGAGTCCCCACAGGGAGATGAATCCGGCGGCGGCGGACTCGTCGAAGGTGGAGTTCGCGTCGTATGTGGCGAGGTCTTTATTGTAAAGAGCCTTCGGGGCGGTGCGGCCGACGGCGATGGCGGAGCCTTTGTAGATTTTGAGCCGGACGGTTCCGGTCACGGTCTTTTGGGTTTCGGTGATGAAGGCGTCGAGCGCGGATTTGAGCGGGGTGAACCACAATCCGTCGTATGTGAGTTCGGCGTATCTTTGTTCGACGGAGGATTTGAAGCGGAGGACGTCTTTCGCGAGGGTCATTGACTCGAGTTCTTGATGGGCTTTTATGAGGGCGATGGCGGCGGGCGCCTCATAAATCTCGCGGCTCTTTATCCCGACGAGCCTGTCTTCGATCATGTCGATCCGCCCCACTCCATGCGCCCCGGCGACCTCGCCGAGACGGACGATGAGTTCGAGGAGCGGCATTTCTTTTCCATCGAGAGAGGTCGGGACACCTTCCGCGAAGCCGATCTCGACGTACTCCGGTTCGTTCGGAGCATCCTCCGGTTCGGCGGTGAGTTTGTATACGTCGGGAGTGGGTTCGTGGTATGGGTCTTCGAGGGGGCCGGCTTCGATGGAGCGCCCGAAAAGGTTCGCGTCTATCGAGTACGGGGATTCTTTCGTCACGTCCGAGGAGAATGGGAGGCCATGCTTTTCGGCGTACTCGATCTCCTCGGGGCGGTTCATGTTCCAGTCGCGCACCGGGGCGACGACCGTGAGATCCGGTGCGATGGAGGCCGTCGCGACATCGAAGCGAACCTGGTCGTTGCCCTTCCCCGTCGAGCCGTGCGCGATGTGCGTCGCACCGACTTCCCGAGCCGCCTCGACGAGCTTCTTCGCGATGAGCGGACGTCCGAGTGCGGTGAAAAGCGGATATTTCCCGCCATACAAAGTGTTCGCCTTTATCGCGGGCGCGAGGTATTCGGAGACGAACTCCTCCTTCGCGTCGCGCACGAAAGCCCCCGCCGCCCCGATGCCGAGCGCCTTCTTCTCCACGTCGCCCGACGGCTCCCCCTGTCCGAGGTCGAGGTAAAGTGCATACGGTTCGGCTCCCTGTTCGAGGAACCATTTCAGGCAGACCGAGGTGTCGAGGCCGCCGGAGTATGCGAGTACGACTTTCTTCCCTTCGAGCGACATGCTTTCTCCCGTTCTATTTATCGGATGTGTTTCGAGATTTCCCGGATGTTGCGACGCTATGACCCGCCCCTTCGAGCGCCGAGACGGCTTCCTCGAGGTTCGCCTCTTTCACGAGGACATAATCCGTATCGAAAGTCGAGACGACGAAAATACACACCCCGGCCTCCGCGAGCGGAGTGGTGATCGAGGCGAGAACCCCGACCATCGAAAGGTCGAGCGGATCTTCGACCTTCATCGCCCGCCACCCGCCGTCCACTTTCGCGCCTTCCGGCACCTCGTTCTCCGGACATACGATGGAGAGTTCATCGGAGGTGCGGGTTATGGACAGAAACGAGCCATCCTCGAAACCTCCGACTCCCCGGAGCAAAGCCGAAGGCGAAGCGACCACCCGGCAAACGCACAATCGCTCATCGAGTACGGACATGCGAAGAGGCATCGGAGAAGCGAAGTTCGCCAATTATTCGACGTTCCCGGCGGGGCGGGTCTTCGCCCGGCACACGTCGGCGAGGAGGCCGGACACTTCTTCGGCGGCCTCGTTGTCCGGGGTTATGAGAAGGACGGTGTCTTGCCCGGCGACGGTTCCGACTATTTTCAAACCCCTCACCCGGTCGAGGACGCTCGCCACCGCCCCCGCCGTCCCGTCCCTCGTATGCACGACGACCTGGTTTTGCGCTGCGGCGAGGCCGAGGATGAAGCTCGGCAAAACCTCGATGCCAGCCGAGCCGGGATCGTGCGGAAGAGCCAAATACCGACTCCCGACTTTCAAAACCCCGAGTTCGGAAAGATCGCGGCTCACCGTCGCCTGCGCGACCTCGACGTTCTCCCCGGCGAGGGCGGCGACCACTCCTTGCTGCGTCCCGAGTTCCCGCTCGGAGATGAGGCGGAGAATCAAATTCTGCCTCGTCGCCTTGTCCACAGTCGCGCCCGATGCCGATGTCGTCGTCTCCATCCCACTCCCTTCCGTACTTTCCATTATTTGAGATGCTCCAGTCCGAGATCCTCGCTATGCCCGAGCGCGAGGTTCATGTTTTGAACCGCCGCCCCCGACGCTCCTTTCAACAAATTATCCACCGCCGAAAAGAGGATCAATTTTCCGGCGCGCCGATCCACAGCCGCCGACAATCTCGCCCGGTTCGTGTTCGCCACGTGCGAAATCTGCGGAACCTCCTCCCGCGCCTCGACGAATTTCCAGTCCGCGTAATCCTCCGCGTACCATCCGAGAACGTCCGAAACGTCGGGAAGCTCGCCATCCATTTCGACTGTGATCGTCTCGAGCTCTCCGCGTGAGATCGGGATGAGATGCGGGATGAACGTAACCTCCGGCGACTCCCCGACGCGGCGGAGCATCGCCTCGATCTCCGGCGTGTGCCGATGCCTCGGCTCCCCGTCCACAATCCCATAAGCATTCGCGTTCTCATTCGCGCTCACGAAATGCGTCTTCACGCTCGGCTTCGCCCCCGCCCCACTCACCCCCGACAAAGCATTTATGGTGATGGATCGAACACCGTTTCCAACCCGCCTCACGACCGGAGCGAGAGCCAAAATCGCCGCCGTCGGATAACATCCCGGATTGGCGACGATGCGCCCCTCCGCCTTCCCGAAAACCTCCGGCAACCCATAATGAGACTCGGAGAAGAGATGCGGCGCGGGGTGCTCCCCATACCATTCCTCATACGTTTCGACCTCCGGGAGCCGGAAGTCCGCCGAGAGATCCACGACGAGGCCCGCCCCCGCATCGAGAAGCCCGGCCACAGCCTCCGCGCTCTCCCGATGACCATACGCGACAAACGCCACATCGAGCCTCGAAGCGTCAATCGCGTCCGGCGAAACATATCCGGTGTCCGTGGAAATGTGCGGATAAACCTCCGAAACCCTCCGGCCCGCATACCCGCGAGACGCGACCGCCAGACCGCCGACCTCGGGATGGCCCGCCAAAAGACGCACAAGCTCCGAACCCGCATACCCGCTTCCACCGTATATTCCAACCGAAAGTCCCATGTCGCGCCCCATTGAACCAGCCGCCCGATATTTATTCAAGTTTCTGTATAAAAAGATTGACTCCCTCGCGCACGAGTGCGAAAATACCGCTCGTGATGAATAAAAATTCAATAATTGGAATAAAGAGCCTCTCCGGCGGCGCATTGGCGGCGGGGGGATTCATGGCGAGCGGGGTCGAGTGTGGGGTGCGGAGTTCGGGGAGCCTCGATCTCGGCATTTTGTATTCGGAGGCTCCGTGTGTTTCGGCGGCGGTTTTCACCCGGAACGTACTCAAAGGCGCGCCACTCACAGTCACGGGCGACGCCGTCACGAACGGTGATGTCCGGGCGGTCGTGGTGAATAGCGGGAATGCGAACGCCGCGACCGGGGAGCGAGGTGTGGAGGATGCGAGGAGGATGCAGAAAATCGCCGCCGACCCGCTCGGGGTTTCCGCCTCCGAGGTCGCCGTCGCCTCGACCGGGGTGATCGGAGAGCATTTGCCGATGGCGAGAGTCGAAGCCGGGATAAACGAAGCGGCGAAGAACCTCGGATCGAAAGGCGAGAGTTTCGCCGAGGCGATACTCACCACCGACACTCGCACGAAAGAAGCGGCGATCCGGGTCGAAATCGGAGGGAAAGAGGTCATCGTCGGCGGGACGGCGAAGGGGAGCGGCATGATCCACCCGAACATGGGGACGATGCTCGCCTTCCTCACGACCGATGCGAAGGTCGAAAAGGAATGCCTTCAAAAAACCCTCGCCTCGGCGACGGAGCGAACATTCAACCGCGTCACTGTGGACGGCGACACTTCGCCCTCCGACATGGCGGTTTTCATGGCGAACGGCGTCGCGGGAAACAAGGAGATAACGATGGATCACGCGGAGTTTCCCATCTTCGCGGAGGCCGTCGAGGAAGTCGCTCGGTCATTGGCGAAGGACATCGCCCGCGACGGCGAGGGTGCGACGAAGCTCATCGCCGTCTCCGTCGCGGGGGCGAAGGACGAGGCGTCGGCGGCGAGGCTGGCGAAGAGCATTGTCGGGAGCAATTTGGTAAAGGCGGCGGCTTTCGGCGAGGATGCGAACTGGGGACGCGCACTCAACGCGATGGGATGCTCCGGCGTGGGCTTCGACCCGGCGGGCGTGTGCATATCCTTCGGCGAAGTCGAGGTTTTCAAGGACGGCGAACCCGCCCCCCACGACATCGAAAGGGCGAACGCCGCCCTCTCCGGCGACGAAGTCGTCATCTCGGTGCGGATGGGTGAGGGCGACGCTTCGGCGGAGGCGTGGGGGTGCGACCTCACGTATGGGTATGTGGAGATAAACGGGAGTTACCGGACATGATGGTCGCTTCGCTCCCAGGGAGTGGGGAGGCGCTCCGATCCGCTCCGCTCCGGGAGTGGAGAGTGGGGGAAAACAAGGGTTCGAGGTATCCGCGCCTTTGTGGAGGCGTGGCATGCCACGCCTCCACGCCGAGGGCCGGGAGAAGACAGAGGATCGAAACCCTCGCCGCCGAAGTCTCCTCTCGAATCCATAGCGAGTTCGTCAGGCGAGGCGGCGAGAACGCCGAAGCGTTCGCTATCGAAGCCTCTCCTCGAATCTCGCAAGGATTTGCCGGGCGGAGAGGCGATGGCGTCGAGAGAGAGGCGGTCGGAAGCACCCCGACTCCCCACTCCCCACTCCC
>JACDAJ010000085.1 GCA_013695475.1 Rubrobacter sp.
CGTCCGACATCTCGAAGCCTTCGAGGAAGAGGCGGCGGTCGGGTATGAGCCGGTAACGCCCCTCGCTCGCCGCATCCTCGAAGAAGAGAATCGAACACCCCCGGCACGCGCACATGATCTCCCGCGACGAAATATTCAGCAAATGCCGATGCTCGGGCGGTATCGGCTCGCTGCAAAGCTCGCAGAATTCCTGCGCCCCCTGCCCCGGCTCAGCCACCGCCGGCTTCGACGCCTCCTCCTCGGCGAACCGCCGCAGCGAGGAGAAAGCCGAGGGAGTCTTCCCGCCATTCCGCTCGACCATGCGACTCATCCCACCGCGCTCGGAAGCGCGACCTTGACTATGCTCCGCCGACTATGGCCCTCCCGCTCCTCGACGACCTCCTCGTCCACGAGCAACGGAACCGGCTCGAGATGCAACGTCGGTTCATCGAGGCATCCCCCGGCCCGGCGCACGTCATAACGATGGCCGCATCCCGGACAATTCAGTTCCGCCTCTTTCAAACTCCCCGCTTCCAGCGAACTTCCGCAGCCGAGGCAAAGGTCGCGGTAGGCGTAAAAATCATCCGCCAGCTTCACGAAAAGGATCCGCTCGCCGGAGACTTCCTTCGCCAGCGTACCTCCGCCGATGAGTTGCGGCAGACCGCCGACGACCGTCCACGACGACGCGCCGTTCTCCTCCGGCGGCTTCTTTTTCTTCCTTCGGAGCGTGGGGCCGGCCACGAAGTTCGGAGCCGGCTCGGGTTCGGCGACTCCCTCGGCCTCGATGCTTTCGAGGTCCGGGGCGGCTTTCCAGATGGCCTCCTCTATCGCGAGCTTGAGCGTCATGGTGGAGGATGGGCAACCTTTGCAACTCCCCTCCATACTCAGGCGCGCCACGCCGCCTTCCACTCCCAAAAGCTCCACGTTTCCGCCGTGCGATTTCAAATAGGGACGCACCTCTTCGAGCGCGCCGATGACCCGAGCTTCGAGATCAAGCGGGTGAAGCCCGTGGAGGAAGAGAAGGTGCGAGACAAGCTCGTCGTCGGCGAAGCGCCCGAAGGTGCTTTCGCCGTCCTCCGTTTCGGCGACTGTCTCCATCATGCGGGCGAGACCTTCGCCGTAAAGGTCGAGGAGGACGCCCACGACCTCGGCCGCCTTCGATCTCGCGCGTGGGTCTTCGAGGGCTTCGATCTCTTCGAGCAAAGTCTCCATCCGGGCGACCCGCTCTCTCAGTTCCTTATCCTCTAAAAGCATTTACTCGACCTCGCAGACGAGCATCGTCGCGCCGCCGGAAGCGAAGTTCGGAAGGTCTCCGGCGGCGGTTTGCCCCTCGTCGCCACCCATAGACGCTTCGAAAGTCTCCATGTCGTCGAACCAGAGTTCCGCGACGGCGTATTGCTCGGGTTCGCCGCCGTCCGGCGTCCCGACCACCTTCGCGTACTCGAAGTTTTTGAGGTTCGGTATCTTGTCCACGAGCGGGGTGTGGGTGTTTTTATAGTGGTCGTCGAAAGCCTGCGGGTCTTCGGGATGTCCGTAAAGGACGGTTAGCTTTACCACGTAAACCCTTTCCAAAAAGGGGCGGGCCCTTCGTTACAGGCCCGCCCGGTTACACGTCCGGTTTATTCGTCGTCGTCCACGCCTATCCCGAGGGTCGGGGAGTGTCGCTTCTCGAGTGTCTTGCCGTTGCCGAGGTACATATGCACTCCGCATGGCAGGCACGGGTCGAAGCTGCGGACGGCCCGCATGATGTCTATGCCCTTGAAATCCTCGGGGCCGTTCTCCTCGAAGATCGGGGTTCCGGCGACCGCGTCCTCGTACGGGCCGGGCGTGCCGTATGAATCGGTCGGAGAGCCGTTCCACGGCGTCGGCGGGTACGGGTGGTAGTTGGCGATCTTGCCGTCCTTGATGACCATGTGGTGCGAGAGGACCCCGCGCACGGCCTCGTGGAATCCGCAGCCGATTCCCTCGTCGGGAACCTCGAATTCCTGGAAGGTCTTCGTCTCTCCCGCGTATACGAGTTCGAGGGCCTTCTCGAGGAAATAGAACGCGGAGGCCGCAGAGTAGGCTATGAAGTAGATCCGGGCGCGGTCGCGCTCGATGGCGTTCGACCACTCGGGGATCTTCCACTCGAAGCGCGTCT
>JACDAJ010000089.1 GCA_013695475.1 Rubrobacter sp.
TCGACCGCGTACAATCGCCCGTTCGCTTTTTCGAGGTTCTCGCGTCCGGCGACGGCGGGTATGATCGCCTGCGCGGCGTTGTCGTACATCGTCTCGACAGTCCCGAGAAGGAAGAACACGACATAAAGAAGCGGCAAACTCGCCCACCCGAACAAAACGAGAAGCCCGAGCGTCCCGATGAGGGAAGCCCGAAGAACATTTCCCGCGCCCATCACCACCCTCCGGTCGAGGCGATCCACGAGAGCGCCGGAGATGAGCGGGAAAATCAGCCACGGAAGCCCGAACGCGAACGACACGCCCGCCACGAGAACGGGGTCTCGCGTGAGCGAAGCCGCGAGAAGCGGAGCCGCGACGATATACACCCCGTCGCTCAAATTCGAGGACGCGCTCCCCGTCCACACTTTCCAGTATTGCGGGGAGATCGAGGCGAACGGGACCCTCAATATTCTTCGGGGATTTCCGGCAGGTCGGTCAGGTACACTTGGTAGAGAAAACCATACACTCTTTCTCCGGCAACGCTCTCCATACCGTCAAATTCCTCGGCGAGTTTCGCGACCCGCTTCTGGAACTCACGAGCCTCGGACGCCGGTATTCGAGCGTGTCGAAGCGCCTGGAGGTCGGAGAATTCTCCGTCCGGATCCGGCCCTTCATACTCGTCCATAACCTGCCGGAAGAAATCAACGATGAATTCCTTTTCCGGCATCCTTCCTTCCGGGTCGCCAAAATCAAAGAACCGCGCCGTCCGACCGTAATATTTCTCGGTCATCGCTCGCACCTGCCGCGTCCTCACGACCCGGATCAAACCAGCGTCCTCCAAAACTTTGAGATGATGCCCGACGCTCCCCTTCGGCTGCTCCAACGCCTCGGCAAGCTGGCTGGTCGTCGCGGCCTTCTCCGAAAGGAGGATGATGATCCTGTGCCGGGTCGGATCGCCAACAGCCTTGAACTGCTCAGGGTCTCTCACCCCCAAAACTTCATCCAACTCATAGTCCGGCTTGCTCCGCCGACCACTCATCGAACTATCTCCCCACCCGCTCGAAGCCAATGAAAACGTGGAGCCGCCAAAGCCTGAAAGCCGCGAAACTCCATCGCCGACCCGACTCGACACGCCCCCGCGCCTCGGCCTCGCGACGAACCGCCTCCCGAGCCTCCGCCTGTCTCCGATTTATGTCCGCCAATCGCCCGTCCGGGTCTCCACTCGAATACATCTTTTCTCCGTCCGCTCAAAACAAACATACGACTATTGCCGTATTGTTGGTTTATGCCGACCATTTATCAAGGAAGTTTCTTCGATGGATTTTCGAGGTCGTCGTCGAACTCGATCGGTCGCTTTTGCGGGGATCGTCGTTTCATTGCGGAGATGGCCCGGTGGTTCGCCTCCGCGTCGAAGAAGGCGCTTCGCCAATGAGACTTCCCGCCGAAACGGCGATTCGGCGCGTTATTCGAGATCGAGCCGAGTGGATCATGCGAAGAATGGCGCGAACCTTCGTGGAGACGTAACTTCGTTTGCGCGAGAGTCGGGAATGACGAACGTCTCCCACGCAGTCGCGGGCGACGGAAGAATTCACCGGATTCAGCGAATATCAGCCGGAGTCGGCACGCAGTTTTTCGAGAGCCGCATCTTCAGCGGGATAATCGAAGTCTTTCGGGTCGAGGTTTTCCGGCGGGTTTTCACGTTCCCATTCGATGGTTTTTCGGAGTGCTTCTTTGCGGGTGGTTTTCTCTTCGTAGCCGAGTTCGGCTCGGATGCGCGATGTATCCACGACCCAGTTTTGGTCGGTGTTCGCGAGGCCGGGGTCGAGGTGGGGAGGGAGTTTTTCTTTCGGGAGGGCGACGATTTCGCCGCTCCATCCGATGGCGCGAGCAATTTCCTCGATCCACTCCCGGTGCGTCGGGGGGTTTTCCTCTCCGACGTTGTATGTGCGGTCGGGGGCGATGCCATCGTCGGTGGCGGCGAGAAATATAGCGTGGGCGACATCCTCGACGAAGCCCATCGTCCATTTCCAGCGGGCGATGTCTTCGCCGATGAGGATGGCGGGGCGTCCGTCGTCCATGCGTTTTATGTACGGGAAGAGGCGGTTTTGATAGTCGCCGGGGCCGTACACGGCGGGGAGGCGAAGGACGGTCGCGGGGAGATTCGGGGCGGCCATGACGGTTTTCTCGACGAGGATTTTCTCGTATTCCTCGACTCCGGAGCGGTCGTATGGAAAGAGGCGTTCGCGGAGCGGCGAGTCTTCGGTGAGCGGGGTCGGGTCGGGCGAGCCGGGGTGGAGGCCGCGCACGATGTCGTATGCACGATACACATCCTCCGAGCTTATGGCGACGATGCGCCCGGCGATGCCGGAAAAAGTCTCGACGACGGAGCGGGCATCGCTTTCGCTCATCGGGATCATGTCCACGACGACACCGGGGGCGAGGCGGCGGAACGTCTCCCGGAAGTTCGGAAGCTCCTTCCGGTCGCCGAAGATTTCACCGACTTCTTCGGGAAGATTCCTTCGGCTCCCACCGCGATGAAAAACCACCGTTTCGTGTCCGGCTTCGGCGAGCATCCGAACGACAGGCGGGCCGATGAAGCGGGTTCCGCCGATGACGAGTATTTTCATGCGCCTCCGACGAGGGCGGCGACTTCGTTCGGGGTGAGCGGTTCGCGCTTCGGTTTTCCGAGTGTGACGCGGCGTGTGAAACCGGCGGCGGCGGGGCGCGGTTCGTATGATTCGAAGGTGAGGAGGAAGTATTTTCCACGTCCGCGTCGGCGGGGCGGGCGGTATTCGATCCACATTAATGGAACCGGGAGATCCGGAAGTCCGTCCGGGAAATGTTCTTTTATGACCTCGGCGGCGAGTTGCGAAGACATCTCATCCACGCCCGCGCCTCCGAGGCCGGGAACTTCCTCGCACACGACGACGGCGGCATCGTTCGAATTGGCCCGG
>JACDAJ010000090.1 GCA_013695475.1 Rubrobacter sp.
ATCCAATTCATGAGCAGCCTGCATAATTGCTTGAATCTGCTCCATGTTATTGACGTTATAAGCTGGGATACCATAGCTATTTTCAGCCGCGTGATCTAGAAGCAGCCGCATTGGTACGAGCGCCATATAAATTCCTCCTAATTTGGTTATCAGCTAGTGTTTTGAACAAGCGTTTTATTACGCTAATCTTAAGATAATTTTCAGCTTTAACAAAAATTATATCTATGTATGGGTACTTAGTTTCTTTTTAAAAGCTTGAGTTTAGCACCAATATACTTTCTACCTCGTTAAGGGCAAATTGGCTGATAGTATCAAAATTGTCTCTCAACGCTTGAACAATTTTGGTCGTGGGACTGTTGCCTATACGAAGATAGATGAATTTTGGCGGCTGACCATAAAGTAGACTGCGTTGATGAAAATCAGCATCTTTAGAAACGAGTATAAAATTATTGCCCTTGGCGTACTCCCAAATTACTGCATCATCAGTATTAGTAAGTGCTAATGTTTTGATGTGTTTTGAAGCGGGGTATAGATCGATAATCCTACCAATAATTCAGTCTGACAAGTTTTCATCCAATAACAACTTCACAAAGCTGCTACAAATAATTTTTTCTCGCGATCGGCAGCAAAAGCAAGGCAGGCTTTGATATCTTCTAAAGTTAGTTCAGAAAATCTTCAAGAATTTCAGCTTCTGTCATGCCACCAGCTAAATATTCTAAAATGTCATATACAGTAATTCTCATTCCTCGAATACACGGTTTGCCACTGCGTTTTCCAGGTGCAATTGTGATGGTGTCACGATAGTCCATACGACTGTTAAGAGAAATGTTTATTTGTATTACATGATATCCTGATCGCCGAAGCGATGTACTACAAAAGCTTATCTGCACCTAATACGTCTACGCTGCGGAGATTGCGATCGCGATAGTGAATATCGAGAATCCGCCCAAGCTTATAGGTTTTCTGTTTTGCTCTTTTGACCAACTTATATTAGTCATACCCACTCCACCGCTTTCTTGGTAGTCCTTGAAGTGACTTTACAGTTCCAAATTCTTCTTCAAGCTTACGAGGTAAAGTTCTTAGTCCAAACACAAAAACATAACGTTCTTCCCATAACAGAGTGGTTACGATACTTACTTTGGCTTCGTAATCTTGCGATCGCTCAATGATGACATTAGCATAAATTTCAATTTCTTCGGGACGCTCAGTTATTACCTTTGAACACGTAAATTTTATTCCTAGATTGCTTGCTATGCGATTAATCTCGTTTTGTTCGGGCAATATATTTACAAAGCGATAGGTGTATGTGCGGCGACACTCTCCGTTTTCTAGTTGTTCGAGATCGGGAATATTCTCTAATACCTTAATTTGGCTTGCGTCATAGATTCCTATTTTAATTTGTTCTGCTTTTGAGGGATATCTTGCCTAATACAATATTATCTTTCGAGTAACTGGGCATAGATATCATCCTCTGTGTTGTCCCACACCGCATCTAGCGATACTCGACTTGTCGCCAGCCAAAATTTTGATTCATCTTCACCTAAAAGAGTAACCACGATTTTTGTACCTTCAGGAATTTCAGTTTGTTCTAATAACTTAATTCTGCCTTGACGAACGATCGCCCAAAGGGTCTTTAACATATCAAATATCAATGAATAGGAAGCTTGGTAGCGATTACTTATTTATGGGTCGCCTGGGATTCGAACCCAGAACAAATCGGTTAAAAGCCGAGTACTCTACCATTGAGCTAGCGACCCGTTGTTTAGCGTCGTTTTTGACACCGTTTATAACATTAGCATGAGTATTTAATAAACACAAGGGGTTATAAAAAAGTTATATTCATACTCACCCAAGTTTGCAAACTATCTCCTGGAGGGAGGGATATCAAGCCATCTCCGGTATTTAGAGCGTTGCGAGGGGCTGTCCAAGGCTCTAAACAGTAAAAATCTTTATCCTTGACTGTCCAAAAAACTACCGTGTTGTAGTAGTCGTTATTCCACTCTAAATTTAACTGCAACTGCCGACTTGTATCCTTGACGGAAG
>JACDAJ010000095.1 GCA_013695475.1 Rubrobacter sp.
TTTATCGCTTCGTCAATGTCGTGGGTGACGAAGACGATGGTCTTCCGAATGTCTTTCTGGATGTTGAGAAACTCGTCTTGAAGACGGTCGCGGGTGATCGGGTCAACCGCCCCGAACGGCTCGTCCATGAGCATGATCGGGGGGTCGGCGGCCATCGCCCGCGCCACCCCGACCCTTTGTTGCTGACCGCCGGAAAGCTCGACGGGATACCGGTCGCGGTATTGTCCGGGATCGAGGCCGACGAGTTCGAGGAGCGAGTCGGTGCGGTCGGTGACGCGCTTCTTCTGCCAGTCCAAAAGCCCGGGAACGGTCCCGACGTTCTCGGCGATTGTGCGGTGGGGGAAAAGCCCGATTTGCTGGATGGCGTACCCGATCTTCCTTCGGAGTTCGGTTCCGCTCATGGCGGTGTTCGGTTCGCCGTCAATGAGGATTTCGCCATTCGTCGGCTCGATGAGCCGATTGACCATACGCATGCTCGTGGTTTTGCCGCACCCGGAAGGGCCAACGAGAACACAAATCTCCCCTTCGGGAATCTCGAAGGAGAGGTCGTTTACCACAGGCGAGTCGGAGCCTTCATAAGTCTTCGAGACTTCTCTAAACTCGATCATTGCATCTCCTATATGCCCAGGGAAAATAATCCCTACGTTGAACCCCACCGGTTTCTTTGAACGGGAACACGACTCCTCCAGCCGCCAGATGGACAATTGCGCGAAGTATACGGCATATCCTTTTTTTCTACATGCGACTCCGAACACAGGTGGAGAAATCACCGCTCGCCGGACGGAGGGGGAAACCTTCATGAACTTCGCGGCGGAACGGGCGCCTCGCGGAGGATGCCACATCGCGGAGCGTGGCGGCGGAGGACGCGGCTGCGATAGCCCACGCCCGGCATGAATCGGCGGATCCCGCGCCATTCTCGGTTTTCAGTTCTTGCCAATAACCAATAACCACAAACCAACAACCGGAGCGACCGAAGGCGAAGCCGAAGGGAGCGACAAGCGAAGCGGCTTATCGGTTATCCTGAAAGCCGTATGAAAAATCCACACTCGCCATTCACATGAAAACCCTCCGCATAGTCTTCGCGGGCGGCGGCCACGCGCACGTATACTCCCTCCGCCGGACCGCCGACCTCGCCGCCGCCGGATACGATGTCGTCCTCATAAACCCGTCGCCTCATCTTTATTACTCGAGCATGGCGACGGGTGTGATCTCCGGCCGATACCCCCCCGAAGCGCACCGCCTCGACGTCCGCAGCCTCGTCGAGTCCGGCGGCGGACGATTCATCGAAGGAAAGGTCGAACAAGTCCTCCCGAGAGAACGGATATTGCTCCTCGAAGACGGGAGAACCGTCCCATACGACGCCGTCTCTTTCTGCCTCGGGAGCGAGACGAGGCTCGCGAACGCGGACTCCATCCCCGTCAAACCCGTCGAGAACCTCACGAAAATCCGCGATGCCATCTCGAAAAACAGCGCGTCGAACCTCCTCGTCGTCGGGGGAGGGGCCGCCGGATGCGAGGTCGCGGCGAACGCGGCTCCCCTCATGCCGCATGGAAAGACGACGCTCGTGGAGGCCGGGCCGGACATCCTCTCCTTCGCCCCGAAGAAAGCCCGCCACACCATGCGCGAACACCTCCGAAGCGTCGGCGTGGATGTCATGCGCGGCGCGAAAGCCGTGTCCTTCGAGCCGGGTTTCGCCACCCTCGAAGACGGGCGAAAGGTTCCGGCGGACATCGTGGTGTCCGCGACGGGCGTGTCTCCGTCCGAGGTTTTCGCCCGCTCCGGCCTCGCCACCGGAGACGACGGGGCGATGTGGGTGAACCATTATTTGCAAAGCATTTCCGACGAGCGCATCTTCGGCGGCGGCGACTCGGTGGATTTCCGGGGAAGGGCGCTCCCGCGCTTCGGCGTGTACGCCATCCGGCAAGGTCCGGCGCTCTTCCGAAACCTCCGGGCCACCCTCGAAGGAAACCCCCTCACGGAGTTCCGCCCCCAAAAGACCTTCCTTTATATTCTCAACCTCGGCGACGGCACGGGGCTCGGTGTATACGGCCCTCTCGTGTGGCGAGGACGCTCCGCCCTCGAACTGAAGAGCTTCATAGACGAGAAATTCATGGACGAGTACCGTGGATAGCCCGAAGATAGCCGGGCGTCGAGCGGAACCCGGCAATCCCCACCGCCCATGAAAGTATTTCGGTCGAACATCTTCGCGCGAAGCTGAACGCGGCGAAGCCGGATACGGAGCGATGCGGCCTCTTCGTTTCCTCGCGGAACTTTTCACCCGGATACCGTATGAATTTCTCCGCGAGGAGGATGGAAGTGGAAGTCGGCGGGTGGAGGCTATCTCCGGCCGATGCCGAGGAGGAGATAAAGCACGAAGTACGCCGCCGCCGCGGTGAGGGCGATGACGAAGAAGCCGTTCGGGTCGAGGGAGTCCGGGAGGTTCGTCCCGAGGAGTCCGAGAATGATCGTCGCTGGCGACTCGACGAGGAAGCCAAGCCCGTAAATCGCCTCGGTGACGGCGTTCGCCGTACGCTCGATGCCGAGGTACACAAGCCCGACGTGGACGAGTATGAAGAGGATCACAAGCGCGAGTATGGTTCTGAGAAGTCCCATGCCTACGAAGCCCTCCTCCGGTAGTTGCGCCTCTCGTTCTCGGTGGTCGTGTTCTCCGAAGACCGTGTGGCACGCTTCTTCTTCGTCTTCGAGCCGGAGGAACGCTTCATCCCGCCCGAGCCGCGGGCCTCGAAAGCGAAAACAACCCCGGCCACGCAGAAGCACGCGAAGCCGATGGTGAAAGTGACGATGTCCCTCATGATTATGCCGCTCGCCGCCGCCGCGCCCGGAACCCACCAAAGCGCGAAGTATTTCCCGGTGTCGCGCGTCTTCGAGCTCGCAGCCATGAAGACCCCGAAGGCCACCCCCGCCAGGGAAACGGCGAGTGCGAGGTACCCGAAGACGGTCATTAAAAAGCTCACGATGCAATCCTACAAGACGGGTCGGGGCTTTTCACGAAAGTCAAACGCCGTCCGGCCGGATGGAGCCGGGCATTCGAGGCTTTCTCCGCGCCTTTCCCTCCGCCTTTCATCGCCCGCTCATCTCCCGCCGATAATTTTTCATCCCGGCCTCGAAGGCGTCCCAGCTTTTGTCCGGGCATTCGAGGCGGTTGCCGTAAAGCGAGAACTTATGGGCGAGTTCGTGGCGGGCGGACTCCGTCTGTGAGAAGCATCTCGCCTCGGCGGCTATGAGGACGCTCCACTCTTCGCGCTCCTTGATGTTGCCGATCGCCTCTTTGAGGTCCGGCTTGTGGAAAAGGAGCTTCCCCGGAGCCTCGACATCCTCGTAACGGGCGACGACTTCATAGCCGTTTTCTTCCGCGTAATGCTCGATGGCGCGAAGTTGCTCCTCGCGGGAAGCGAGGCCGTCATTTTCGTTCGTCCGGATGTAAAAAGCCGCATTCTCCACGCCCGGAGGATCATAACACGGCGGTGTTTTCCGGGGGCGTGGGCGAACCTTGTCTATGCTATGATTTCAGGCGGCGTCAGAACGTCGGGACGTGGCGCAGTCTGGTAGCGCACTCGGCTGGGGGCCGAGTGGTCGCCGGTTCGAATCCGGCCGTCCCGACTCTTTTGAGAGAAGTTTTTCGGAAAGGCGACGGGGTTTTGGATACGATCTTCCTTCTTATCAGCATTGTCGGGTATATGGCTCTCATCGCGGGCTTCTTTTTCGGCGGCTTCGTCCTCCTCGACTTTTTCTGGGGACGCCGCGGCGGAGACGCGTAGAGAACCCGGGGAACGGTTTCCCAACCCGTGACCCCCGCCGCCGAACTCGACGGCCTCCACATCGTGGAGCTTTCCCGGCTCATGCTCCACGAATCCCACGACCCGAACCGTCTCTCCCGCCTACGCGAACGCATGGCCTCCGAAGGCGTCCAGTCGAACCCGGTCATCGCCTCTTCTTATGAAGACGATTTCCTCGTCCTCGACGGGGCGCATCGAGTTCACGCATTGACGGAGCTCGGCCTCGAACTCGCGCTCGTTCAGATCATCGAGGTTCCCGACCGGGCCGAAAGCTGGCGGCATCTGGTGAATGGATCGAGCCTCGCGGGCCTCGAACGGCTCGAAGGTGTGGAGATTTCGCCCCGCTCCGCAGGCGGCTTCACAGCGGAGATCGAAGCTGCGGACGGAAGGCTCCTCTCAGTGAAGTCGGAGACTCCGGGCGACCTCGCCTCGGAGGTCGAGGTTCTCTGGCGGCTCCAATCTCTCTATCCGAAAAGCTCGACCATAACCCGCGTCGAGCCGGGGGAGGAGGTCGCTCTCTCCGAGGGCGAGGCGCTCGTGAGATACCGCTCTTTCTCCACGTCGGAACTCGTGGAAATAGTGGCCCGCGACACCGTCCTTCCGGCGGGGATCACACGCTTCCACGTCCCGAGGCGCGTCCTCGGAGTCCGGTTCCCACTCGATTTCTTGAAGGGGAGAGACGCGGATTTTGCGAACTCCGAGCTTCGCTCGCTCGTCGAAAGACACCGCCGTGAGCACCGTATTCGTCGTTATGACGAGCCGATCACGCTCTTCGAATAACGCTCCCGTTCGACGCCCGATTCAAATCGCGGAAGCTATGTGCTAACCTGCGGAGCGTGGCAGAGAGCGTCGGTCCCGGAAAGGTTTCCCGAACCGTAGCCCGGCCTACCTCGCTGCCGGAAGCATTCTTTGGAACTTCACGAAAGTGTCGGCGACAGCGGAGGTTTTTCTTGACGGCCACGGTCGTTCTCGGGCTTGCCTGGGGAGATGAAGGCAAAGGGCGCGTCTGCGACGTGCTCGCCCACGACGTTGATTTTGTCTCGCGATACTCCGGCGGAAACAACGCCGGACACACCGTCCGGGTCGGCGACGAGGAGTTCAAACTCCACCTCGTCCCCTCCGGCGTCGTGCGCGAGGGCGTAACGTGCACCATCGGAAACGGTGTCGTCGTCAACCCGCAAGTTCTCAAACAGGAAGTCGAAGCCCTCGAAAAACGCGGCTTCGGCGCGAGGGCGCGACTGAAAGTGGACGGGAGGGCGCACCTCATCATGCCGTACCACATCGCCCTCGACTCCCACCGGGAGATCGGCCTCGGCGAACAGAAGATAGGAACCACGAACCGCGGCATCGGCCCGACATACGAAGACAAAGTCGCCCGCTCTGGCGTCCGCGTTCAAGACATCCTCGACGAGGGGATTTTGCGCCGCAAACTCAAGGCCGCCCTCCGCGAGAAGAACGCCGTCTTCGAGAACGTGTACGGGGAGACTCCATACGACGTCGAAGAACTCGTCGCGTGGCTCGAGTCGTATCGGGAGTTCATCGAACCCATGATCTCCGACACCGGAGCCATGCTCCGAGACGGCCTCGAAGAGCAAAAGAAAGTCCTCCTCGAAGGCGGGCAAGCCACGCTCCTCGACAACGACCACGGAACATACCCGTTCGTCACCTCCTCGAACCCGACCATCGGCGGAGCCATAGTCGGGAGCGGCATCTCACTCAAACACGTGGATCAAATAGTCGGCGTGACGAAGGCGTACACCACCCGAGTCGGAGACGGCCCGATGCCGACCGAACTCCACGGCGAAGTCGGGGAAAAGATACGTGAGACCGGGCGCGAATTCGGGACGACGACGGGGCGTCCGCGCCGCGTCGGGTGGCTCGACCTTCCCGCCATAAAGTTCGCCGCCGACATGAACGGCATAACGTACGTCGCGCTCACCCTCCTCGACGTCCTCACGTGCGTCGAGAAAGTGAACGTGTGCGTCGGCTACGAGATTGATGGGGAAAGGTTCGACGGGTACCCGATGCACCAGACCGACCTCCATCACGCTCGTCCGGTGTATAAAGAGCTTCCGGGGTGGGAAGAGGACATCACGGGGTGTCGGATGCGCGGGGATTTGCCGGAGGCGGCGCGGGATTTCGTCGAGTTCGTGGAGACGGAGGTGGGCGCGCCTTTGTGCATGATATCGGTCGGGCCCGAGCGCGAGCAGGCGATAGTCGAAAAGATCGGGGCGTAAAAAGTGCGGGTCCTCGTAGTCGGGAGCGGTGGCCGGGAACACGCCCTCGTCGAAACCCTCGCCGCGAGCCACCTCGAGCCCGAGATGTTCGCCGCCCCCGGAAACCCCGGCATCTCCCGCATCGCCGAAACCGTGGACATCCCCGCCGACGACCTCGTCGCCCTCCGCGACTTCGCCAAAGAGAAGAACATCGACCTCACCGTCGTCGGCCCGGAAGCTCCGCTCATCGGGGGCGTCGCCGAATGTTTCTGGGAGGAGGGACTCCGCGTCTTCGGCCCGTCGAGGGCGGCGGCGCGCATCGAAGGCTCCAAAGTTTTCTCGAAGGAACTCATGCGGAACGCCGGGGTTCCGACGGCCCGCTTCGAGGTTTTCGACCGGGAGCGGGCGGCGAGGGATTACCTCCGAAATATGGGCGAGTATCCCATCGTCGTGAAGACCGACGGGACGGCATCCGGGAAGGGCGTGACGGTCGCGCGAAATCAGGAAGAGGCCGAGGAGGCGGTTCGGGCGGCTTTCGGCGGGAAGTTCGGGGACGACGGGCGGAGGATCGTCATCGAGGAGAAACTCGAAGGGCGCGAGGCTTCCATCTTCGTCATCACCGACGGCGTGGACATTTTGCCGTTCCTTCCCGCGCAGGATTACAAGCGCATCGGGGACGGCGACGAAGGCCCGAACACGGGTGGTATGGGGGCGTACTCGCCGCTCATGTGGATGGAGCCGCCGACGTACGCCGCGATCCTCGAAGAGATCATACAGCCGACCCTCCGCCAACTCGCCCTCATCGGCGCCCGCTATTCCGGCCTTTTATATGCGGGCGTCATGGTCACCGAGGACGGCCCGAAAGCCCTCGAATTCAACTGCCGCTTCGGCGACCCGGAGACACAGGTGGTTCTCCCGCGCCTCGGCACCGACCTCCTCGAGCTCATGCTCGCCTGCGAGGACGGAACCCTCGCCGGGCGTGAGATCGCATGGTCCTCCGACAAGGCCGTGTGCGTCGTCCTCGCGTCGGAGGGATATCCGGAGTCGTCCCATTCCGGCGACGAGATATCCGGCCTCGACGAGCTTCCGGCGGGGGTGTACGTTTACCACGCGGCGACCGGGGAGCGGGATGGGAAATTCCACACCGCCGGAGGCCGCGTCCTAAATATCGTCGGGACGGGCGGGACGGTCATCGAGGCTCGCGCCCGAGCGTATGCCGCCGTGGAGACGATACATTTCGAGGGGATGCAATATCGGACGGACATCGCCCTCGAAGCGATCGAATTGGAGGATATTTGATGTTGGGAATGGTCGAATGTCGTCGCGTCTGTGCGGGAGCGCGAACGGCGGAGGAGCGAGTCGCCAGTCGCGAACCGGGAAATATGCGGCTCGCGCACAAACAAAGTTCGCTTTTCGATGGGGGTCGGCATGAGTGAGAATGGCACGCCGCATGCCGGAACGCCGCGTATCGGCATCCTCGTCGGAAGCGAATCCGACCTTCCGGTGATGGAGAAATGCACCGCGAAGCTCGAAGAGCTCGGAGTCGAGCATGAGATCGAAGTGAAGTCGGCGCACCGGAACCCGGACGCCGTCGCCGAGTACGCCGGAGGCGCGAAGGAGCGCGGAATAAAGGTCATCATATGCGCCGCCGGGATGGCCGCGCACCTCGCGGGGGCGGTCGCCGGGCGCACCAATTTGCCCGTCATCGGAATACCCATCGCCGCCGGGAGCCTGAACGGCCTCGACGCGCTCCTCGCCACCGTGCAAATGCCCTCCGGGGTTCCGGTCGCCACCGTCGCGGTGAACGGGGCGGCGAACGCGGCGGTTCTCGCCGCGCAAATACTCGCCCTCTCGGACGACGAACTCGCGGAGAGGCTGGATGGATAGAGTTTGGTAGCCGGGAGGACAGCCGGGCCGGTGGCGAAGCTCGCGTCTCCGGTGGTTTTCGGGGCGGTTCTTTTGCCCGCCGTCGTTCTTTCGGTATGGGCGGCGAGCTTCCTCGCGAGCAACGTTTTCATTCGCCCGGATTTCTATGAAGGCGCGATGTGGCCGCTCATCGTCATGGCTCCGGGGGCGGTGATCGGGGCGGTCGTGTTCGCGGGGGCCGCGAGGATCACGGCGTCTCTCGAACGCCTCTCGCGCCCGAAACCACTCGACCATCTCCGTCGGTGCGCGCTTCTTTATCTCGCTCTCGTTTTCCTCCTCGGATGGGTCGCGGTCTCGTATTCTCCGACGGGGTCGAACTATGCGTTCTCTTTTCAGCTTCAAACTATGGCCGTCGTCGTTTTCGCCATACTCGCCGACGCGCTCGTCCTCTTTTTGAAACGCCGCTCGAACATGAGCTCCACGAACATCACGAACAACGCCGGAGGCTAAACTTGATCGAACGTTATACGCTGCCCGAGATCGGCTCCCTGTGGACCGACGAGGCGAAGTACGCAAACTGGCTGACCGTCGAAATAGCCGTGTGCCGCGCACGCGCACGCCTCGGACAAATCCCCTCCGAAGAAGTCGAGGAACTCGCGGATAAAGCGAGCTTCACCGTCGAGCGGATAAAAGAGATCGAAGAAGAGACGAACCACGACGTCATCGCCTTCGTCTCGACGGTCGCCGAGCATGTGGATTCCCCCGTCTCACGCCACTTCCATTTCGGATTGACGAGTTCGGACGTTTTGGACACGGCGGGCGCTTTGCAACTCCGGGACTCGCTCGACCTCATCATCTGCGAGGTGCGCGAACTCGCCAAACTCCTCGCCGACATGGCCCTCGAACACCGGGATACGGTGATGGTCGGGAGGACGCACGGTGTCCACGCCGAGCCGACGACGCTCGGACACAAGCTCGCTGTGTGGGCGTTCGAGATGGAGCGGAATTTGGAGCGTCTTTCTCATGCCAGAGAAGCGGCGGCGGTCGGGAAGATCTCCGGCGCGGTCGGGAGCTACGGGAACATTGACCCGAAAGTCGAGGCTCTCACGATGGAGGAACTCAGACTCACCCCGGCGTTCGCCTCCACGCAGATCGTGCAAAGGGATCGCCACGCCGAAGTCCTCTCCGCCATCGCCATCCTCGGCTCGACGATGGAAAAGATCGCACTCGAAATCCGCGGCTCGCAAAGAACGGAGATACGCGAGCTCGCCGAGCCGTTCGAGCGCGGGCAAAAAGGCTCCTCGGCGATGCCCCATAAACGGAACCCGATTCTGACGGAAAGGCTGTGCGGGATGGCGCGCGTCCTCCGGGCGAACGCGAACGTCGGCTTCGAGGACAACGCGCTGTGGCAGGAAAGGGACATATCCCACTCGTCGGCGGAGCGGGTCGTTTTGCCGGACTCGACGGTTCTCGCTTTTTACATGCTCCGTCAAACCAAAAAAGTCCTCTCCGGCCTCGACGTTGACGAAGAACGGATGGTCGAGAACATGAACTCGGGCGGCGGGATCGTGTTCTCCGGGCGCGTCCTCCTCGCGCTCGTCGAGGCGGGGATGAGCCGGGACGACGCATACGCGGTCGTTCAAAGCGCGGCGATGCGGGCGTGGGAGGGGGAGGGTGGTTTCAAGGAACTCATCGAAGAGAAAGAAGAAGTCAGAGAACACCTCGGATCGGACATCGGCGGATTATTCGATCCGGGGTATGCGATCCGGAACCTCGGGGTCGTCTTCGAGCGGGTCGAGGAACTGAAAGGGAGGCTGGAAAATGACTGAGACGCTTTTGTACGAAGGAAAGGCGAAGAAGGTTTTTACCACCGACGAGCCGAACGTCCTCCTCCACACATACAAGGACGACGCGACCGCTTTCAACGCGAAGAAGCGTGGCTCGTGGGAAGGCAAAGGCAAAACGAACGCCACGATGAGCGCGGCATTGTTCGCGTACCTCGAGCAAAACGGCGTGCCGACCCATTTCCTCGAGCAAGTGGACGACACGTCCATAAAGACGAAGAAGCTCGACATGCTCCCGGTCGAGGTCGTGGTTCGGAACCTCGCGACGGGCTCCATAAAGCGGCTTCTCGGCTTCGAGGAGGGAAGGAAATTCAAGGCTCCCATCATCGAGCTTTGCTACAAGGACGACGACCTCGACGACCCGCTCGTAAACTGGCATCATCTTCGGGAGATCGGCGTCTCCGACGAAGACATCGAATTCTGCGAGGAACTCGGCTTCAAAGTCAACGAAGTCCTCGCCCCGTTCTTCGACGAGCGCGGGATAATCCTCGTGGATTTCAAAGTCGAAGCCGGGAAGGACGAGAACGGGAACCCCATGCTCGCGGACGAGATCAGCCCGGACACGTGCCGTTTCTGGGACAAAGAGACGAACGAGAAACTGGACAAGGATCGCTTCCGGAATGACATGGGTGGCATCGAGGAGGCGTATGCGGAGATGCTCCGGAGGGTCACTTCGTGATTAGCCGTCAGTCCGCTTCGCTCGTCAGCTTGCCAGCCAGCCAGCCAAAAACTTTGGGTGGCGAGGCTCCTTTCGAGACACCGCCACTTTCGCCGGAGGGCGGAATTTCTCGCCGCATTGTCTGCCGCCGTTCGGGTGCGCGGGGAAGGGGCATACCCGGAGCCAAAAAGCTGAAAGCTGACGGCTGATGGCCGATAGCTTGAAAGTCCGGGTTCTCGTCCGCCCGAAACAAGGCATCCTCGACCCGCAGGGAGAAGCCGTCCGGGGCGCATTGCCCGCCCTCGGTTTCGAGGGAGTGAAAACGGTGCATATCGGGCGGCTCATCGAGATGGAAGTCGAGAGCGCGGACGAGGTCGAGGCGATGTGCGAGCGGCTCCTCGCGAATCCGACGGTGGAGGAGTACGAGTGGGAGGTGGTTGGGTGAGGCTCGCTTCGCTCGCCGTTGTTGGTTGTTGGTTGTTGGTTCTTGGTTTTTTACTACCAACAACCAGTAACCAAAAACCAATAACCGGGAGCGAAGCGACCAACCGGAGCGAAGCGACCCGAGCGAAGCGGCCATGAAAATAGGAGTCGCGATCTTCCCCGGCTCGAACTGCGACACCGACGCCCTCCACGCCGTCGAACTCATCGGCGCGACGCCCGTCGAGCTTTGGCACGCCGACGCCGACCTGAAAAATGTGGACGCGATCATCGTCCCCGGAGGCTTTTCGTACGGCGACTATCTCCGGCCCGGAGCGATCGCCCGCTTCGACGCGGTGATGGGCGAGGTCGAGCGGTTCGCTCGGGAAGGCGGCCCCGTCCTCGGGGTTTGCAACGGGTTCCAGGTTTTGACGGAGGCGCACCTTCTCCCCGGCGCTCTCCTCCAAAACATGAGCATGCGATACGTTTGCCGGAAGGTACCCGTTCGGGTCGAGGCGACCGACACTCCGTGGACGGCGAATTGCGGCGCGGGCGAGGAGTTCTCGCTCCCCGTCGCCCACAACGAAGGAAACTATTTCGCCGACGCCGATACGCTCGCCCGTCTCGAAGACGAGGGGCGGGTCGTGCTTCGGTATCTCGAAAACCCGAACGGCTCGGCGAACGACATCGCCGGAGTTTGCAACGAGGGACGGAACGTCGTCGGCATAATGCCCCATCCCGAACGGGTTTCGGACA
>JACDAJ010000135.1 GCA_013695475.1 Rubrobacter sp.
AGTCGGGGTTTTCTATGAGGTCGTTTTGCAAAACTCGCTGCGCCTTCTCGCGATCCACGTCGGTGAAATGGCTGGCGCGGGCGAGATCCACGACGACATAATCCGCGTCGCCTATGGTCGGGAAGAGATAAAGGTGCGTCCGGTGGGCGAGGTGCGCCCCGATCCAATTGCTCGCCGAAACCTTCGCGTCGTCGGGGACGAGCGAAACCGCCTCGTCTATGTTCTCGACGCGCTCGGGCGGCAAAGATTGCATGGCGACCGGATTGTTCCGGTGGAACTCCGCGAACGGGAGCGGCCCATACCCGAAAGCCATGTATGCGTTCATGAAAAGAACCCATCCACAAAACATGAGCGGCGCGAGGCGGAGGAGTTCGTCCGAGACGTTTCGCTTCGAGAGGAAGCGGGCGACGGCGGCGAGTCCGGCGGCGCATCCGACGTACATGAAGGGGATGATCGGCGCCGAGTAATGATAGTTTATGTTCGTCATTTGATCCCGGTCGGCGAGAAGGTTTATCGCGATCTCCGGCAGCGGAATGAGGAGTATGGCCGGAGAGAGAAGCCCGAGCATCCCGCCAAGCCCGACGAGGTGCGTGAGATAAAGGAGCTTATCCGTCGTGAAAACATGCCCGAGAACCGCGACCGGATCGGTGAGGAAGGTCATGAACACGCCGCCGATGGAACCTCCGACGGGGCCGTACCGCTCGGCGACAAGCTCGCTCGCGCCACCCTCGTTGAAGGCGGGGATCACAGCGAACATCACGAAGAGGAAATACGCGACCCCCGCCGCGAAAACCGGTATCCCCCACCTCGCCCGCCTCTCGACGAAGATCATATAAAGCCCCATCATCGCGACGAGAAGCGATATCTCCTCTTTGCAAAACGAGGCGAGGACCGCGAAGAAAACGAACGGCCATAATCGCCTTTCGAGAAGATAATGGAATGTGAAAAGGAGGAAGGTTCCGGCGAGGGTTTGGGAGTGGAAGTCGAAGGTGTTCGCGGATTGGAGGCCGGGATTGAAAAGGTACGCTCCGGCGATGAGCGCGGCGGGCCATTCGCGTTTCAGGAAGCGTCTCGCGAGCCAGAAAAGCGGCAGGGCGCCGAGTCCGACGACGGCGGCTTGAATCGCGAGGAGCCAGTGCGGGCTGGCGGAGATCCAATAAAGCGGAGCGAAAGCTATGAGGAGGAAGTCGGCGTGGTTTGCGAGGCGGCTCCGGTTTTCGCCCTCGATGCTCGTGTTCTCGAGGACGCGCCCTTCGGAGGTGTTCCACACGGCTTGATCCATGTTCCCGAGGTCGAACCGGGCCGAGGAATAAACCTCGTGGCGATTCATCGTGAAAGCCGCGAAAACAATGAAATACACGGCGGCGACAACGAGGACGAAAGCGAGGGGGGCGGGGATGCGCGACATCCTCTTCTTCAAAGAACCCGAAGAATCCCCTCGAATTTTATCCCCCTCGTTCTTCACGGTGATCCCCGCCTTCGCCATAGCGCACGATATTAGCCACCCCGGAACGGCCTTTGGTTAAACCGATTGGAAACCTCGTTTAAATCCTCATTAAACGGCTCATTCGCGCTTCCGGGCGGCGCGTCCCACGGCTATCCTCACATCTTATGCGAATTTTTACCACAGGCGAAGGCGGCTTTCTCGGAACGGCCTTCGTCCGAGCTTTGACACGCGACCCGCGCCCGCGACACTCCGCCCGCATCCTCGACGACCCCTCCGTCGGAACCCGAAGCCGGATCCCCCTCCTTCACGCGGAGTTCGGGCGAAGGATCCGTTCATCCGGAGTCCGGGTCACTTCCCCACGGAATCCTCGCGCCTCGCCGCGTTTCCAGCCGAAAGCCGGCGGCCGGCACCGAGTCCGCTCGACCGGCCTCGCATTCGAGGGCGGCTTCTCGGGGGCGCGGGGGGGCATCCTTCCCGCATGGACACGCGGACTCGGCATGAAAGCGCGTCGGAGCCGAAAGCGAGCCGCATTATATGGAACCCGGACGGCCGCTCCCGCATACGTCGTCCGGCTCCACGAATCGAGAAAACGCGGCTTTTCGATTCGCGGCTGTTCCTCGGTTCGCGGGGGCCGGATTTCGACGTTCGTCCTTCCCGACTCCCGGAGCGAAGCGAACCGAGTTCGGATGGCGAATTTTCTATCACACCGGAGAAGGCTCGGGTTCCGTTCGGATCGTGTCCTTCCGCCTTCCTTTCCGCCAGTCCACCTTCGGGGCGACGGCGTCCATGTCCACCCTCTCGCGGTTTTCGACGGCGATATTTAGGAGAGAGTCGAGGAGGGAGTCGCCGAGATAGTGCGGCTCCAAACCGAGGACGAGGAGGCGGGTGTGCTTCGCGTTGTAATAATGCTCTTCGAGTTCGACGCGCGGGTTCGGGACGTTCTCGATGGACGCTTCGATCCCCATTTTGTACGCCGCCTCGACCACGAGTTCGGCGAGCCTTTCGACCGAGAACTCCTCCGTGAACTGATTGAAAACCCGGAACTCCCCATGCTCCGCCGGATTTTCCACGGCGAGTTCGATGCACCGCACCGTGTCCCGGATGTCGAGGAAGCCTCGCGTTTGCCCGCCCGTCCCATAAACCGTGAGCGGATGCCCGATCGCCGCCTGAACGCAAAAACGGTTCAAAACCGTCCCGAACACATCCTCATAATCGAAGCGGTTCGCGAGGCGCACGTCGCGCTCGGTTTGCGGCGTCACGGTTCCGTAGACCACGCCTTGATGCAAATCCGTCGCCCGAAGCTCCCATATTTTGCACGCGAAGTGAATATTGTGCGAGTCATGCACTTTGGAAAGATGATAAAAGCTCCCCGGCTGTTTCGGAAAAGGAAGCGTGTCCCGCCTCCCATTATGCTCGATCTCGATGAAACCCTCTTCGATGTCTATGTTCGGGGTTCCGTACTCGCCCATCGTCCCGAGCTTCACGAGGTGGGCGTCGGGCGCGAACTCCTTCATCGCGAAGAGGAGATTGAGGTTCCCGATGACATTATTATGCTGCGTATAAACTGCGTGGCGGCGGTCGATCATCGAGTACGGCGCGCTCCGTTGCTCGGCGAAATGGACGACCGCATCCGGGCGGTGGCGTTCCATGACCTCGGCCACGAAATCCCATTCGAGGAGGTCGCCGACCTCGACCTCGATCCGCCGCCCCGACACCTCGCGCCACGCCTTCACGCGCTCCCGGAGGTCAAAGATGGCGGTCAAACTCCCCGCGCCAAGCTCGTGGTCAATTTGACGGCGGGCGAAATTGTCCGCGATCGCCACGTCATGCCCCGCCTCCGACAAATGAAGCGCCGTCGGCCACCCGCAATATCCATCCCCGCCAAGAACCAGTATCCTCACGCTCTTCTCCCCTCCCGGTAATTTTGGAACACACAAAGGTCGAAACGCATAGTCGGGGATTTTAGCGGCCTCGAAACGCCGATGGTTAAATGAGTCATAAACCCACGTAAACTATTCGTTTAATCCACGAGAGGCTCGTTCGCCTCCGATAAGCTATCGCCATGAAACCAAAGTTAAAGCCACCCACGAAAGTTTGGCACATGGCGTGGCCTCCCGTGTGGCGCGTGGCATGGCAGCGACACCCCGAACTTTCGTCGCCACCATCCTCGCCGTCGTGGTTGCCATCGTGGCGTTCGGAGTGGCGGCGATGATCCCCTCTCTTTTCGCCGCCTTCCTCGCCGCCGTGGCAGTCGGTGTGGCGCCGGGGTTTTTCTGGGCGAGGCTCCTTGTCCCGACACGCGACCTTTATGTTCGCCTCGCTTTCTCGGTGGCTCTTTCGTTCGCGCTCGTCCCGGCCTTCGCCGTGTTTCTCGCGAAGGTTTTCGGCTCCGGCGTCACGCTCCCCATCGCCGTCGCCGCGCCGTCACTCGTTTTCGTGGCGGGACTCGCCGCGAGCATCGCCTTCGGGAGAGCGGAAAACGAGAAGGACGTTCCGCTCTCGAAGGTTTCCGCGCCTTTGAGCGGGTACGCGCTCGCGCTTTTCGTTCCGGCCGTCGGGATGGCTTTGCTCGCATTCTTCGGCATCGTACCGGCCGCTCCGACGCTTCTCCCGATCGCCATCCTCATCGCCTTCGCCGCCGCGACACACGCCGTCACGCCACGACGCGAGGACGACGAGCTTCCACCCTCCGGCGAGCCGCGCCGAGAGGTGGACGAGACTCCGCCCTCCGGTGAGTCGCGCCGAGAGGTGGACGAGACTCCGCCCTCCGGCGGGGCGTGGCGAGAGGCAGACGGGACTTCGCCCTCCGGCCAGACAATCTCCGGTGAACCGCCCTCCGATGGGTCGCGAGAGGACCACGGAACTCCTCCTCGAAAAACCCCGACCTCCGGTGGGCCGCTCTCCGGTGAGCCGCGGGGAAAAACTGGCGGAAGTTCGCTCCGTGGAACTTCGACCTCCGATGAGCCATCCTCCGGCGGGGCGTGGCGGGATGACTCCGGGGATGGGGCGCCTCCACGGAAGAGATCGTGGGATGCGATGCGCTCGCCCGGCTTCGGGATCGTCCGAGCCATGCTTTTCCCGGTCGTGTTCGGGTTTGTTTTGCTCCGGTATTATCTCGGGGTCGCACTCCACGACTGGCCGTATCTCCGGGGCGGAGATTTATATTCGCACGCCGTCATGACGAACCGGATGATGGATGAGGGCGAAATCCTTCCGTACCTCGTATATCCGCCGGGGTTCCACACGATGACGGCGATCCTCGCCCGCATCACGAACCTCGACCCGCTCGAACTCTTCCCGCTCCTCATCCCCGCCGTCATGGCTCTCCCCGCGCTCGCCCTTTACGCGCTCGCCACCAAACTTTGGGGATGGCCATACGGCGTCGCGGCGGCGGCGATGTCCGGCCTCGCCCTCGGAAGCACGTACTCGTACTTCGACATCGCAATGTACCCGAACGTCGCAGCGGCGCAATTCCTCCTCCCGATGGCGGTCGCCGCGCTCGTGTTTTCGTACGCGAACCCGACGCCCCGCTCCGCCGTCCTCGTCGCGCTCCTCGGAGCCTCGGTCGTCCTTTTCCACCCCGTCGGAAGCCTTTATACGGCGGCTCTCCTCGGCGCGGCCGGCATAATTTTCCTCCCATATCTTCTTCTCAAAGCGTATCGAGAACGCCCCGAGAATGGGATGAAAAAGGAGCCTCGCGGCTTCGGGAACCCTCTCGCCGAAGCTCTCCGTCGAGTCCGTGGACAGTTCGTCGGGCGAAAAGGAGCCGGAAAAGGTGAATCCGGGAATCCCCCCGACGCCCGACTCCCCACTCCCCACTCCCTCGAATCTCGGCGGATTTCGGGAAAATTTCTGAGAACCGCCGCCGCTCTTTTCGGGGCTTTCGCGATGCTCGGGGTTCTCGCCGTCGCGTATGCGTGGGAGACGTATGATCTTCCGGGGATCGTCGGCGGTTTCGTCGGCGGCTCACAGACGGGTTCGGGCGGGTACGCGGTCGCGTCGGCGGTCGGGACTCAAGGATGGCTTCCATTGGAGCATTTCCTCGACTCCATAACCGCCCCCATTTTGTGGCTCGGACTCCTCGGAGCGTTTTTGCTCCTTTTCACGAAGAACGACGGAACGCCGAGCCTCCTTTCCCGGCACACGCTTCTTTTGTGGGCGGTCATTCTCTTCGTCGGGAGCCGAACCGCCCTCTCCGGCTTCCCGGTCCGCTTCGAGCGCGACCTCGGAATACCGCTCGCCCTCCTCGCCGCCTTCGCCCTCGGCGCACTCGTGAAATCCCTCGTGGCATTCCGGGCCGGAGGGAAAACCACGCTCGCGACGGCGGCCGTCGCGGTCGCACTCGTCGCCGTGCTTTTCGGGGCGCAGATTTTCCAGAGTTTCGAGCGTGCCACGGAAGCCCCGGCGGATTACCTCATGACGCCGGAGATCTCGGAGGCCGGAGCGTGGCTGCGGAGCCACAACGAGGGCGGGAACATCATCGTCGGGCCGCATCAAAATCAAGTCGCGAGCCGGGCGATGCTCGCGATGGGCGATTATTCCGCCCTCCAGTCATTCACGCCGTCGAGGATCTCATACGACCGCGACCTCCCGCCGCACGGCCCCGAGCCAATGTGGGACGTTCTCCGAGCCATAAACTATCCGACCGAAGAACGAACCGCCCGCATCCTCGACGAATACGATGTCCGGTACGTCGTCTTTTACAAACGCTTCGACCCCGGCACGTCGTGGGGAAGCACCGCTCCCGTGGAATGGTGGCGAAACTATGAAGCGAGTCCCGAACTTTACGACACCGCCTTCGAGAACGAGGGGGTCGTCATCTTCGAGCCGCGAGAGGGAGTTCGGGCGGGGTTCGATCCGTCCGAGAAAAACACTTTCTGAAACCCGGCGTCATGCGTCGTACGAAGGCATCTCCCCGCCCACGTCGGCGAGTATGTATTCCTCGTACATCCGGTCGGCGACCTCGCGGTTTCGCCACGCGATGTCGGTTTGCTGATCGGGGTCTTCGCGAAGGTCGTATAGTTTGGCTCCGCCGCCGTTTCCCCGGCACATGAGCGCGTAGTCGTCGTCGCGGGCGAAGGCGTAGCCGTGGAGGCCGCCCGCGATGCATGGCCGCCTGGGAAAGTGGAGGAAGTCGCGCCTCGAAAGTCTCCTCCGGCCTTCGCCGCTCATTGCTTCGTCAACCCGGCCTCGCAGCCGGAGGCTACGACATCGAAGTCGTCCACGCTCGCGACGTCTTCGCCGGGGCCGCAGCTTATGTGGTCTTTCGCGCCGTCCTTCGCCTCGATGAAGTCGTCGCCCCCCTCGCGACGATGGCATCGCTTCCGGCCTCTCCGTAAAGGTCGTCGTCTCCCGCGCCGCCGGATACGATGGACGGGCTTTCGGCGGGGGCCGTTTTAGGAGAGGCGTTCTCCCAAACTGCGAACCCAGACGGCATCGGCGCCCAGCCGGAGAGGGCCATGAGAAGGATCCCGGCGACGATGAGGATGAGTCCGGCGATGCGCGGGGACGGAGCGACTTCCCCGCGCCCTCCCGGCTTCGGCGGAGCGGGGGTCTTTATTTTCACGCTCAAGGTGCCGCCTTTCGGAGGGCGAGAGTTCGGGTCTCCATATCGTCTCGGATTCTATGGACACTTCGGCGGGCCGTGGTTAAAGGAAGGAAACATCGAACTTAAATCTTCGTTAAAGGCGTGTGGGCTTGACTCGCCAGAGCGGCTCGATTCCAACGGACTCATGAATTGAACCTCGATTCCCGGCGCAGACACGAAGTACCGAGAGGTGGAAGCGTGGATCATGGCGTGGCGGTCAGTTGGAGAAGAGGGAACCCTTGCCGACGCGAACAGACGCTTCGGCCACTACTTGGAGCCTCCGACCTGGCGTACGCTGGTGGAGATGAAATACGCCGCCCAACTGACTATGGCAAAGAGCTTGAACCCGTCCTCAAGCAAGTAAAAGCCGGGGAGGGGATTGACGTATTCGAAGATGTCCATGACGACCATCAAGCCAAATCCGGCCAGCGCGAGGGCGAGGAGCAGGAAGTTGGTTCGCAGGATGGTCGAACGGTGCCGCGCGAGGAACCACGCCACGACCAGGACGTAGATCGCATACACCAGGTTCTCGGGTATGCCTATGTACTGCGGGAAGATGATCTCATGGAACATAAAAAAGTCGTCCAGAAGCAGCATCACGGTCACGAGGCCACCGGCCAGCAAGAACCGCGAGCTCGTCCCCGGAGCGGCCCGGTTGCGGACGACGGCGTAGCTGAAGAGGCAGATCGCGGCCGTTCCGGCCCAGACCAATACGCCGAGATTCGACAGGACTCCGGTGTAGACGGGGACTTGCGCTATTTGAAGCGGGTCGCGGGTGAGATCGGCCATCGGAAACCCCGTGGTTATCCTGACTACGACCACTATGCCCAGGGCGACCACGACCGGCGTATAGATCACCAGCATGACCCAGCGCAAGGAGCGAAGCTGCGCCCGGAGCGCGGACAGGACGTTCTTCCGGCTCAAGGTCTGTGTTCGTTCTTGATTCTTCATATCCTCAGCGTCCTCTTCAATGTCTTGACCATCCTGGCCCGCTCTTCGGCATTGACCCTGAGATGCAATAGTTTCCACAAATGTGTTTCCCTGACGGCATGGACGGTTTCGGCGAGCGGGTCGGTGAGTTTGTAGCGCAAGGCGGTCTCGTTGAGCAGGTGGGGGCGATCGCCGCGTGAGCGGTGGCGGCCGAGATGCCGACGCAGCGCGGTGCCGAGCTCATAGTAATGGCTATGAGAGTAATTTGGGGCCGGGAACGGTACGTCCAGCGCCGCGAAGCATGCCAGGTGCGGAAAGTTGACGCCCATCATCAACGAACCAAGCAAGCTCGTCCAGTACCGGGCGTTCACTTCGAGGATACGTAGCTGGCCGTCATCGTCCGACTGCCGCATGTCTATGTGCGCGACCCCGCTCCATCCGGTTATTCGGCCCACCGCCGGGCGAGTCCGAGGGCCACATCGTCATCCAGGAACTCGATGCCGTTCGCGGGCGCGAAAGCGCCGCTGCCCGACGTGATGGGCCGCTGTATGGTGTGCGCGAGAATCTCGCCGTCTTTGCAGAGGACGCTGCAATCCATGTCCCGACCGGAGATGAACCTTTGGACGATATGCTCCCGCGCCTCGTTTTCCGGGAACCGCCGAAGATATTGCGACACATCGTCCGGTCGGTTGAAGAGGTGGATGCCCCGGCCGCCCTCGCCGGTCGTCGGCTTGACCAGAACGGGGAATTCAAGCGACCGCAAACTCTCGTCGAAATGCGGTTCGCTGGAGTAGCGGATGGTCTCGGGGATCGGCAGGTCGTGCCGCCGGGCCAGCTCCGCGAGCGACCCCTTGTTGGTCGTCGCGGTGAACGCTTCGAGGGAGGGGACGGACACCAGCGTAGCGATACGGCTCAGTTCGGATGCGTAGGTGGCGGCGAATTGGATCGCCTCCTCGGCCACCGGCATGATGATGTCGGCTCCGGTTCGCCTTGCCATCTCGGCGATGACCTCCAGGCGGCGGGCATCGTCGTGGCGCGAACGGGCGACGTGGAAGCTGCTCCGATACCTGGAGAAGCGCAGAACCGCCCTCGGAGCTTCCGACAGCGCGTGGACGCGCACGTTCGGCGCCTGGCTCAGGCAGCATGCGACCAGAAGGGAGAGCCAGCGCTCGCCGTCAACAATGAGGACGGAGATGCCGTCGGAGGCCGGGCTGGACATCTTCCTTATGCTAGATAACTCCACGAGATAAATGGACACTCGCCCTACCTCAAGGCGGCGGCCTCTCCAGATGGTCGTAGACCTCCCCGAGCTTCGGCCTGAACGGCTGCCTCTCCCCGAGGCAGCCCTCCGCGAAC
>JACDAJ010000140.1 GCA_013695475.1 Rubrobacter sp.
ATATCAGGGGAACCGCCGAAAGCTCGAAGAGGGCGGCGATGGCGGAGTATTTGACCAGCAAAACCACGACCGCCCCAAGCACCCCGAACGCCCCGACCCGGCTGTCGCGCATCACCGCGAGCCGCTCGTCCGGGGGCTTCGAGCATAAAAGCCCGTCGCAGGAATCCATCAGCCCGTCGAGGTGCAGCCCGCCCGTCAGGAAAACCCACAGCGCGACGACGAGCGCCGCCGAAACCCCCGCCGGAAAGAAGAGCGAGAGAAGAAGCCCCGCCGCCGCCATCACCGCCCCGAGCGCAAGCCCGACGACTGGAAACCACGAGAAGGCCCGCCCGTAGCCCGCCGGGCCGTCCCCGCCCCGCGTCGGCACCGGCAAAACCGTTAGGAACCCGAACGCGATCCCGAGGTCGCCGATCGGGCCGCGCCGCTGTTTTGGCTGTCCCTCCGTCCCTGTCATTGGCGCGGGGAGTCGGAAAGACCGGGAATCGGGAGGTGCTCGCTGACACTCGCTTCGGGAGTCGGGAGTCGGGAAAGACAAGGAGGCGAAACCCACACCGCCGAAGTCCCCGGTCGAATGGTCGTGAGTCTGTCGGGTGGGAAGGCGAGGGTATCGAAGGGAAGGAGGTCGGGAACACCCCGACTCCCGAAACGAGTGAAGCGAGTGCCTCCCGACTCCCGACTCCCGGCAGTTGTCATTCCGACCCCGCCACCCCGGCCTCGTCGAAGGTCGCCATCTCCGAGAGCACCCTCGCCGCGCCCTGCAAAACCGGGACGGCGAGGAGTCCGCCCATCCCCTCCCCGAGGCGCATCCCGAGGTCGAGTATGGGATCGAGGCCGAGGGCTTCGAGGGCGGCGCCCGCCCCCGGCTCCGACGAGAGATGCCCGGCGAACATATATCCGACAGACTCCGGGGCGAGGGCGCGGGCGGCGAGCGCGGCCGCGTTGCTCACGACCCCATCGAGCAAAACCGGAACCCCCGACACCGCGCCGCCGAGTATGACGCCGCAGATCGCCGCGTGCTCCAGCCCGCCGACCGCCGCCAGAACCCCCAGCGGGTCGCCCGCGTCCGGGGCGTGGAGTTCGAGGGCTTTCTCCACGACGCGAGTTTTCAAAGAGAGCGTCTCGTCGTCTATCCCGGTTCCCCTCCCCGTCACCTCCGCCGCGGGGTGTCCGGTGAAAGCTGAGATCAAGCACGCCGCAGGGGTCGTGTTCCCGATGCCCATGTCCCCCGTAATAAGCAAGTCGGCCCCGCCGCTCCCTATAAGCTCCTCGGCGAGGTTAGCCCCCGCCATGACCGCCCTCGCGGCGTCCTCCCGATCCATCGCCGGCCCCTCCGAGAGGTCGTCCGTGCCGGGCCGAACCTTCGCGCTACGTAGCGAGGGATGGTCTGGCAGCGCGCCCGCCACCCCGACATCCAGAACGCTCACCCTCGCCCCGACGGTCTTCGCCAGCGCGTTCACCGCCGCCCCGCCCGCGAGGAAATTCGCCGCCATCGAAGCCGTAACCTCCCGCGGCCAGGGAGAGACACCTTGCGCGAGAACTCCGTGATCCCCGGCGCAGACCACCACCGCCGGAGAGTCGGGGACCGGCGGCATCGCTTCACCCGAAATCCCTGCGAGCCGAACCCCGATCTCCTCGACGCGCCCCAGGCTCCCCGGCGGCTTCGTAAGCGAGAGATGCCTCTCGCGCGCCGCAGCCATCGCCTCCCCATCGGCGGGAATGATGTCCCCCGCAAGCTCCCTCACGCGATCCTCGAACGCCATCGGTCTTCCCCTCTAGTGGTGATGGTGATGGTTGCCCGGCTCGTCCGGGTGGTAATGCGGGGTCGCGGCCGCGTCGACCTTCTCCTCGAAGCCGGGAAGCGCGACCCGATGGACGCAGGCGTCGCAGTTCATCCGGATGTCCCCTCGCAATGCCTCCTCGCACCGCTCGAAGACGAGGTCCGCGACCCGCTCGTCCGGCCCGAAGTACCCGGCGTATAGCACTTCGACATCCGGGTTCTCGGCGGCGAACTCCCCGCTCTCGCACCGGATGCGCTCCTCCAGAACCCCGGTGAAGAGGAAGTACGAGAACACGGCGACCTTCCTGGCGCCGAGCCTTCGGAGGCGGGACAATCCCGCCTTCACGTCCGGCGGGGCAAGGCTGACGAAGGCCGGCTCGACGATTGGATACGGGCGGCCCTCATAGAAGAGGCGGGATATCTTCGCCAGGTCCGAGTTCGCGTCCGGGTCGGAGGAGCCGCGCCCGACGACGAGAACCGCCGTCTCGGAGAGTTCGTCCTCCGGTACGACGGCCCGGACGCGCTCGTCCATGAGTTCCAGAAGCTCGGGCCGGACGCCGAGGGCGCGGCCGTAGCGGAACGTCAGCGACGGGTGGGACATCCCTTCGCGGACCAATGTCGCCGGGATGTCGTTCTTCGCGTGTCCGGCGGCGAGGAGCATCAAAGGAACGGCGGAGACCGTGGAGGCTCCGGCCTCCTCCAGCCGCTCGACGCACTCGGAGATCGGGGGCCGGGCGAGTTCGATGAAGCCGCCCTCGACGTGCATGGAGCTTCGCTTCCGCATAAGGCCGATCAGGCGCTCGAACTCTACCCTCGCCCGCTCGTCGCGGCTGCCGTGGCCCACGACCAGAAGTGCCGGGCCGTTCTTGCGCCCGATCTCCACCCTCGTCTTCGTATCGTTCCGATCGCTCATAAACTACCTCCCGTTGATGGAATCAATTTGTTCCTCCTCGTAATAGAGGAGCGCATTCAACGCCGCCGCGGCGACCGCCGACCCGCCCTTCGCCCCGACGTTCGCGACCGCCGGAAGACTGCTCCGGGCGAGCGCCGCCTTCGATTCTGCCGCTCCCACGAACCCGACCGGAAGCCCGACTACGAGTGCCGGATCCATGCCCGACTGAACCAGCTCGAAGAGCGCGGTCGGAGCGTTACCGACGACCCAGACCGCCCCCCTCCCCACCTCCTCGAAAGCGACCCGGAAGCCCGCCGCCGAGCGCGTGATCCTCCGCTCCCCGGCCAGTTCCTTCGCCCGCTCATCGGTGACGAAGCACATCGCCTCGCGGGCGGTGATCCCTGCCGCGACCATCTCCACGTCCGCGACGATGGGCGTGCCCATGCGAAGCGCCTCGTGGCCGCGCCGAAGCGAACGCTCGTCGAGAACCAGGCTCCCGGCGTACTCCAGGTCGGCGGACGCATGCACGACACGCTCGGCGACCGCCCGCGAGAGCGGCCCGAGATGCGACAGATCCACGAGCGAGCGTAGTATTTTGTAGCTCTCCCTCTCAATGTGATGAACCTCCCGCCTCACGCGGAACCCCCCGCCCCGTATTCAGGAGCCGCACCGCGTTTTTTCCCGACTTCCGACTCCCGAAGCGAAGCGTTTCCCGATTCCCGGCCCTTCACCTCGACGATGGCGGCGACGGGACAGACCTCGGCGCATTCGGCGCATCCCGAGCAGCGGTCTTCGAGGATGACGAGCGGCACCCGCCCGCCCGTGCGCCCCGGCAGGAACGCCTTCTCCGGGCAGGTTCGAATGCACGCCCCGCACCCGGCGCAAGCGTTCGTCACCGCGAAGACGGAGTTTCTCCCAAGCATATTTCCGAGGTGATCGGTCACGTCAAATACCCCCTCGGCGTCACCATCCGGCCCGCCCGGACCACCGTCTGCGAGTTCCCCACGACCACGACCGTAAGCATGTCCACGTCCTCCGGACGGAGGGATCCGAGGTCCGTGATCCGGACTTCCTGTGTCAGGCGGTACGCGTCGCGCACGATGCCGACCGGAGTCTCCGGCGGTCGGCTCCCGAGCAAAATCTCTCTCGCCTTCCCGAGTTGCCAGTCGCGCCCCTTCGAGCGCGGGTTGTAGAAAGAGACGACGAAATCCCCGGCTGCCGCGGCTTCGATGCGGCCCCTTATGGCATCCCACGACGTCAAGAGATCGGAGAGGCTCACCGAGCAATGGTCGTGTCCCAGCGGGGAGCCGAGGAGCGCCGCCGCCGACTGCGAGGCCGTGATGCCCGGCACGACCGTAACGTCCACGTCGTCCCCGGCCAGCTCGAGTGCCGGGGAGGCCATCGCATACACGCCGATGTCCCCGCTGCTCACGAGCGCGACGCTCCCGCCGGAGCGCGCCTCCTCCAGCGCAACCTCCGCTCGCTCGATTTCTTTCCCGAGGGGAAGCTCCGTAACTCGGGTTCCGGAACGAAGCAGGTGCCGCACCCTCTCGACGTATTGTTTGAGGCCGACGACGCTCTCCGACCGGGCGAGCGCCTCCCTGGCGAGGGGGGGAATAAGGGCATCATCCCCCGGCCCCAGACTCACTAGATACAACCGCCCCCGAACGGGCATGCGGCCGACCGCGCACGTAGCGTTCTTCGACTTCCGCTTCTCGACCACAAGCTCCGACCCGCAGGCCATCGCCGCCGCCTCCGCCACGCTCGGTGTCCCGACCGCATCGGCCACCACCTCCGACGGGTTTGGGACTTCGAGCGCGGCAAGCTCCTCCGAAGAATAGAACCGAACCGAGATTCCGAGCCGCTCCGCAGCGGCGAGAAGGCCCGCTTCGTCGCGCTTCACTTTCACGCTCGCCAGCGCGGCGACGCTCTTCTCCGCGAGTCCGGCCCCGACGAGGGAACCTCGGATGAGGGAGATGATCTCCGCCTCCGAAGCCCCTCGGCTGCACCCGACGCCGACGACGAGCGACGGCGGCCGGTACACGACGGCGGGCCGGGGGAAATCCTCCCTCCGGTCCGAGACAACGATGGCGGGGGCACCGGGCGCGACAACGCCGTTCCGCACGACGTTCTCCGGCAGCGGCCCGACGGGATACCGCCGCTCCGAAACGAGGCGCACTTCCTTCCCGGAGACGAGCGCGGCTGCGACGGCTGCGGCCTCCGAACCCTCCTCCACTCGGAACCCGAGGTTCGACCCGAATGAGTCAAGGGCCGGAGAGTGTGTGGCGTCGCTGGCGGTTGTGACGACGGGTGCCGAGCCGAGCGTTTCGGCGACCCGTTCGGCGAGGGCGTTCGCACCGCCATCGTGGCCTCCGGCGAGGGCGAGGGCGAACCGGGCCGCGTCGTCCACGCACACGACTCCGGGGTCTGTGCGTTTGTCTTCGAGGAGCGGCGCGATAAGCCGCACCGCCGCGCCTGTCGCCAAGAAGAAGACGATCCCACCGCACTCCCCCCACGCCCGGGCGAGCGCGTCGCGGGGGCTTCCCGTGTATACCTCGGCATCCGGCCACACGCCCGCCAGATGCGCGGCGTTGCGTTCGCCGTTCGCCGTCGCGGCGATGAGGGCGACCGTTTTCGTCCTTCCGGTCATGTCGGATCACCGCCCCTGTGCAGGGATGCGCGAACGGAACGTCCGCTGATCGCGGGGGCTTCGGAGATGCGGGGGCCGACCGAGCTATCAGCCCCGGCGGTCGGCCGTTTTCGGAGAGGGCGGCTCGTGTCGAGTCTGGTCGAAGAAACTCGTGTTCGGTTCCCTCCTCCCCCGCCTCGCGGGCTAACCGGCGGGGCGTCTCTACGGACGCACACCTTTCGGAAGTGAGCGCGACGGTGTTCGACCGTGCTTGGCATAAGGTTTTGGGTCTCTCCGGCCATCATGGACGCCTCCCCGAGACGATGAAGACCGGATTCTCCGGTGCGAGCCGATTCAATCCGCCCACGCCTTTCATGCGCGACGCTTGCAAAAACATCGTCTCGACCTCCAGCCCGGCCTCCTCCAGCATCTTCACCGCCGGGACGACCCGCTCCAGCGTCACAAGCGTCAAGACGACGGCCCGGAGCGCACGCCCCGCGCAGAGGCGCACGATCTCCTCGAAGCCATCGCCCGTCCCTCCGATGAAGACGGCATCCGGCATCGGCAGATTTTCCAGCGCGCCCGGAGCCTCCCCCTCGACGACCTCGACCGAGACTCCGTGGCGGGCGGCGTTGCGGCGGACGAAGCCGCATGACTCGCCGTCACGCTCGACGGCGATGGCGGCGGCTCCGAGGCGGGCGCATTCGACGGCGACCGAGCCGCTCCCCGCGCCGACATCCCATACGAGGTCTCCCGGTCCGGGGCCGAGCCGCGAGAGGACGAGCGCCCGGACCTCGGACTTCGTGACCATGGCCGACCGATGCTCGAACTCGCCCTCCGGAAGCCCCCACCGCCCCGGCCCTTCGACCGTCCCCGAAACCCACGACTTCCCGCCCGGCGCGTACCTCGGCTCTATCACGAGCACGACGTTCGGGTCGTTCCACTCTCCGGCAGATATTTCCTCCACGCTCCCCTGGACAATTCGCTCCTCGGGAGAGCCGAGCCTCTCGCAGACAACGAATTCGCGGTCGAGGCGATCGAGCGCGTCGGCGATCTCCGTCGGCCCAAAGCCCGGTGCGGTGAGTACCGCCACCTTCGGGTGCGCCCGGCAGACGTTTATGGCCCGGCGCGGCTCTCGTCCGTGCGCGCTCACGACGATCGCATCCTCCCACGAAAGGCCGATGCGAGCGAAAGCGAGAGAGACGGACGAGGGGGCGGGATGCACGATCAGTTTCTCCGGGCCAAAGCGTTCCGAAAGGAGGCGCGTGATGCCGAAGAAGCCGGGATCTCCGGAGGCAAGCACCGCGACCGGCCCCCGATCGGCGGAGATCCGGGCCATAGCCTCTGACAAGCCGCCTTTGAGTACGACCGAGCGGCCCCGCTCGATTCCCGCCTCTTTGAGATGGCGTTCGCCCCCGGCGACGAGCGACGCATCCTCCAAAAAGCTCGCGGCCTCGGGGGGCATCGCTCCCCCGTCCAGCCCGATCACAGCGATGCGGCTCATGCCTTCCCCCACCTCGTCTGCTCTAGCGCGCTCGCGCTCGCACCTGTGGGTTCCAGCGTGTCGAAGTCCACGATTATGGCGTGAAGCTCCAGCGGCTCGCCCCCCGCCTCGGACTTCGCGTGCTCGCGGAGGTTCCGCGCGGCAAGCTCGCAGAGGATGTTCGGCGCTCTGTCGAGGCCGTCCCTGCGCCATATCTCATAAGCGTGGCGGGCCGTGTTCGCGTCCTCGACCTCGGCGAGCGCTTCGGAGGAGCCTCCGGCCTCGCGGGTGATCCCGGCAAGCAACTCGTTGTCCACCTTCGAGCGGGTCCAGTGGGTCATCATCACCCCGGCGGCGAGCTTGGCGAGCTTCCCCGCCATCCCGACGAAGAAGCCCCGCCGGAGGCCGTTCCTCACCGCGCGCCGGATCGCCTGCCCCGTGAAGTCCCCGACCTCGATGAAGCAGACCTCCTCCAGATCCGGTAGTAGCCGCATAGCCGCCTTCTCGGTCAGCCCGCCCGTCGAGAGGACGAAGGTGTCTATGTCTTGCGCCCCCATCACGTCAATGGCCTGGACGACGCTCGCCGCCCACGCCGCCGTCGAGAACGGTCGGACGATGCCCGTGGTTCCGAGGATGGAGACGCCGCCGACGATGCCCAGACGGGCGTTCGTCGTTTTCTCCGCCATCGCCTCGCCGCCGGGTACGCTTATCTCCACGCGGAGGCCGCGACGCTCCACATCCACGACCTCGGCCAGGGAATACGAGATCATGCGCCGCGGGGTGTCGTTTATCGCCGGCCCGCCGACCTCGAGTCCCAGCCCCGGCTTCGTCACCGTCCCGACCCCGGAGCCGTTCGTGAGATCCAGGCCCGACCCTTCGCGCCAGCTTACGCGCACCGTCAAGTGCGCCCTGTCGGTGGCGTCCGGGTCGTCGCCGGCGTCCTTGACGACGACCGCCTCGGCCCAGCCGTCTCCGAGATCGCACCTCTCGACCTCGAACGCGACGGTTCGCCCCTTCTTGCCGGGGAGCATTATCTCGATGCGATCCACCGTTCCCCCGCTTACGAGAGCTTTCGCGGCGGCTTTGGCGGCGGCGGCGGCGCAGGCTCCGGTCGTCCATCCGGTGCGGAGCTTCTCGCGCTCGCCTTTTACGCGGGCCATGCTCGGGGGCATGGACGGCTCGTGTGGGCGGGGAGGGGTCAACGGGCCTCCACATTGTCCGTGAGATCCGAGACGGAGGCGTCGGAGCCGCGTCGGAACATGTGGGAGAACTCCGGGTCGTAGAGGTGCGATCTCGTCCCGTACGAGTCGAGGCCGGGGCCGACGAGGATCATGGCCTGCCGATTTATGCTCATCGAGCGCACCGTCTCACCAAGCTCCGAGAGTCGGCAGCGCGCGACTTCCTCGTCCGGCCAGCTCGCCCGGTGCACGACGACACAAGGCGTGTCCGGCGGGTAGCCGCCCTCCATGAGGTCGTGTTCCAGCTCGCGGGGCTTCGCGGCGGAGAGAAAGATCGCCATCGTAGTCCCGTGTCGGGCGAATGACTCGATCTCCTCCCCCGAAGGCATCGGAGTCCGGCTCGCCCGGCGGGTCAAGATGACAGACTGGGCGACCTCCGGAACCGTCAGTTCCCGGCCCGCCGCCGCCGCTGCCGCCGAGAACGACGAGACCCCCGGAACCATCTCCCAGTCGAGGCCCACCTCCTCGCAGACCTCGATCTGCTCCATCACCGCCCCGTACACGCTGGGATCCCCCGAGTGTATGCGAGCCACCCGAAGCCACTCCCTCGCCGCCCGCTCGTACACCGTCCGCACCCCTTCAAGCGGGATGTCGGTGGACTCCACGACCTCGGCATCCTCGGAGGCGTATTCGAGGATCTCCTCGCTCACGAGGCTCCGCGCCCACACGATGATGTCGGCCTCGCCGATGATCTTCGCCCCGCGGACCGTGATGAGATCCTCAGCCCCCGGCCCCGCCCCGATGAACCAGACTTTCGCCCCGCCATGACTGTTATCCATCGAACTCACGCCCCTTTCCGTTGAATATGACGGTCGAGAGGTACGGCAATCGCCCGTCCACCTCTTCGAGCGGGCCGACCTTCTCGCCCCCGCTCCCGAGCCTCGCCCCGTAGACGGCCCCTTCGAGCCGTCCGGCTTCCTTCGCGATTCGCGCCACCTCCGGCACCCGTCCCCCGCCCTTGTAGCAAACGACCGTCTCGCCGGAGGACAATGCGTCCCGGAGCAGTCCCGCCTCCCCGACGAAGGGGAGGAGGACGAGCCTCTCCGCGCCCTCGACGAGCGCGGTTCCGCTGCGAGAGGCGAGATCCTGCATCGCCGTTATCCCTGGAACCGTACGGATTTCCACCTCCGGAACCTCGCCCCGCACACGCCTCGCCAGATAAGTGAAGGTCGAATAGACATTCGGATCGCCGATGGTCGCAAAAGCACAGTCCGCGCCGCTGCGAAGCGCCTCCGCCACGATACGCGCCGCCTCCCGGTGGTTGCGAACCACCGCCGCCTCGTCCGCCGAGAGCGCGAAGACGAGCCGTCGCACCTTCCCCTCGTCCACGTGCGCCCGCACGACGGCCTCAGCCCGCCCGACCTCCCCAGCGTCCCCGACCGGGACGAAGACGACGGCAGCTTCTTCGAGGGCGCGAAGCCCCTTCAGCGTCAGCATCTCCGGGTCTCCCGGCCCGACCCCGACCCCGATTAGCTCGCTGCCGCTCGCCGGGAGTCGGGAGCCGCTCGCTTCGGGAGTCGGGAGTCGGGAAAAGCCGGGGGGCGAAGCACCCACCGCCGATGCCTCCGGGCGAGTCCGACGAGGGTTTGTCGGGCGGGGTAGCGAAAGTATCGAAGAAGAGCGTGTCGAGGATGCCCCGACTCCCGACTCCCGACCTCCCGACTCCCGGTATTTCACGGCGGCCTCGACGAGCCTGCTCGGAACCTCCGGCGCCGCGGCCCAGTGGGTGTGGAGATAGCTGGCGTGGACGTTCCCGGAGTCGCCCGCGACGAAGCCTTCCCGCCCCCGCCCCTCAAGCTCCCACGCGGCTTCTTCCCCGCCGCTCTCCGGCTCGACCATCGAGTAGTGGAACTCGTGGCCGCGCATCGTGTTTCCGGCGCGCATGATCGGCGAGTCGGCCGCGGCGGTCGCCTCCCGGTAGCCGAGGGTGAGACGGTTCGCCATCCGGGCCGAGGCACCGATGACTCCGCACATCGGCGTCCCGTCGAGGTCGCGGCAAAGGTAGAGAAGTCCTCCGCACTCCGCGATGACGGGCCTCCCCGACCCGGCGAAACTCCGCGCCTCGCGCTTCATCGACTCGTTGGCGGCGAGTGCCTCGGCATGAGCCTCCGGGAAACCGCCTCCGAGGTAAAGGGCGTCCGCGCCTTCCGGCAACGCCTCGTCGGTTGTCGGGTCGAAGAAGGCGACCTCCGCCCCCGATGCGCGAAGAAGCTCGATGTTCTCCTCATAGAGAAAACTGAAAGCCGGCCCGACCGCCACCGCGACCCGAACGGGTTCGTGCGCCCGGTGCTCTGCGGCGATTCCCGGACTCCACGGCTCGCCCGCGAGCTTCCCGGCTGAGCGGGCGAGGCGGGCTATGGCTTCGAGGTCGCAGGATCGGGCGACGACCTCCCCGAGCCTTTCGACCATCCCGGCCGCCTCTCTCCGGCGTTCGGCGACGGGGACGAGGCCGAGGTGGCGGTCGGGGGTGGAGATTTCTTTGCCCCTCCGCATCACCCCGACGACCGGAATGCCGAGCGGCTCTATGGCCTCGCGGAGCATCCGCTCGTGGGTGTCCGACCCGACGCGGTTGAGAATTACGCCCGCCAGCCGGACCTCCGGGTCGAAGGAGGCGTATCCGTGAACCATCGCCGCCGCCGAGCGGGCCATCGCGCCCGCGTCCACGACGAGGAGGGTCGGCGCGTCGAGGAGCTTCGCCACGTGCGCCGTGGAGGCGAAGTCCCCGGCCCCGCTCCGCCCGTCGAAGAGGCCCATCACGCCCTCGATGACGGCGATGTCCGCATCTTCGGAGCCATGCTTGAAAAGGGGGCCGATGAGTCTCTCGCCCGAGAGGAAGGCGTCGAGGTTCCGGCCCGGTCGTCCGGTCGCCAGCGCATGGTACGAGGGGTCTATGAAATCCGGGCCGACCTTGAACGGCGCGACGGACTCGCCCCGCCCGGCGAAGGCCGCCATGAGGCCCGTCGCGATGGTCGTCTTCCCCGCGCCGGAATGTGTTCCGGTCACGACGATCCTCGGTGCGCCCCTCATGTGCCGCCCTCCCCGTCAAACGCCTCCGGGTGGATGGCCTCGGAGATCTCACGCACACCCTCCACGACGCGCGGGCCGGGGCGGCTTACGAGGTCTTCGTCAACCCGGACGAACTTCGTCCCCGCAACGCCTGCCAGACGCTCATACGCGCCGGGAACCTCCCCCGAAGTGCCGCGGCCCGCGAGATAATAGTCCGGCCCGGCTTCGACCAAAATCTCCTCGGAGTACGACGGGTACGCCTCGCCCGTATCGGCGGCGATGTTCTCGCCTCCGGCGACCCGTATCGCGTCGTGGATAAAGCTCCCCGGCCCGACCGTCCGGAGGGGATCCGGCCACACTTCGTAGAAGACTGTCGGCTTCGGCTCATCGGCCACGGCGTCCCCTATCTCGTCGAGTTCGGCGCGGAGGTCGTTCTGGAGGCGGCGAGCGTTCTCCGCTTCGCCGACCGACTTCCCGATGAGTCCGATCGAGGAGATGGCCTCGTCCACCGTCTCGGGGTTGACGACGATCACGGTGGCCCGCCCGAGACGCTTGATCTCCTCGGCCTCGTCTTCGGTGGCGGCCTCCGAGGAGACGAAGAGGAGGTCTATCCCCATCTCGGCCACGCGCTCGAAGTTCGGCTCGCGGTATCCGCCGATGACCGGATAGTCTTCGACCTCGCGGGGATAGTCGTCGGTGGTCGTCACTCCGGCGAGCCGCCTCTCTGCCCCGACGGCGAAGATCGCCTCGGTGACGCTCGGAGCCATCGAGCCTATCGCCTCGGGACGCGCCGGAACCTCCACCTCCCGCCCGAGGTCGTCCTCGACGACCACCGGAAAGCCACCCGAAGAGTCCGGCGAACCCGCCTCCCCTGCGGAAGTAGCCTCGCAGCCCGCCGCCAAAAGCAAAACCGCGAAGACAAATACGAGACGCCTCGCCCACATCGAACCCCCACGCCCCCCGAACGGCCCGCATTGTTCGGCGAGGCGTGTGGCCGATGGTTCGTCGGCGGGATGCGAATATTCCGGGGGCGCGGACATCCCGGGGGCGGGGGCATCATGCCCGCGAGAGAAGCCCCCGGCCCATGCGGGCGAGGAGTCCCCACGGAAATCGTCGCGGCATCGCGCCCCGATCCGACAAACCATCGCAGCAGCGGAGTTCATAAAGTTCGAGCCACCCCTCCGACAAAGTTTCGGTCGGCGAACATGCCATGTCCGGCAGGCTTTTTCCTGAAGCCTGAAACCTGATGCCTGAAACCTCCAATCACCACTCGATGCCTTTCTGGCCCTTGTAGCCCTCGTCCATCGGGTGCTTGACCTTGCGGACCTCGCTCACGGTGTCGGCGATTTGTATAAGCTCCTCCGGCGCGTCCCGGCCCGTCACGATGACGTGCTGGAAACCGGGCCGATCCTTGAGGAACTCGACGACCTCATCCGTATCCACCCAGCCGAACTTCATCGGGTAGGTAAACTCGTCGAGGAGGAGCATGTCATACGTCTCGTCGGAGATGCGCCTCTTCACTTCCTCCCAGCCCTCGCGGGCGAGGTCGGCGGACTCGGCGATGTCCTTCACGGTCCACGTCCAGCCGTCGCCCATCTTGAACCAGTCTATGTTTCCGAGCTTCTCGGCGGCCGCCTGCTCCCCGACGTTCCACTTCCCGCTCTTGACGAACTGGTACACGCCTATCTTGTAGCCCCGCGCCCATCCCCGGAGCATCACCCCGAACGAGGCGGTGGATTTCCCCTTCCCATGCCCCGTGTTCACCAGCAAGAGCGGCCTCTCCCTCCGCGACCGCTTCCTGAGCCGCTCCTCCCGAGGTTGGCGTGCCTCTCCGGTGTTGGCTGTCTCGCTCATGCCACGCTCCTTCCGTCGGATTTCGCCGCCGCGACCACCCCGGCCAGAGATCTCGATGACATGTCGTCGAGGGTCAAGCAACGCCCTCCGAGGGCCGCGGCCAATTCTTCCGCCAGTCCCAGCCGGGCGTATCCGGCCTCCGTGTCCACGACGACCGAGGATGCTCCGAGCCTCCGCAGCCTCTTCGCCGACGCTTTCGGGTTTGGGCCGCTCGTCGCCCGTCCGTCGGTGAGGATGACGAGGAGCGGGCGGCGGTTCGGGTCGCGTTTTTGCTCGTGGAGGATCGTCCGCGCCGCTTCCTCGAGGCCCGCGGAGAGCGGGGTCCGGCCCCCCGTCGGCAGTTCCGCGAGCCTCGCCGCGACTTGATCCACGCTGGATGTCGGAGGAAGCAGCGTTGTCGCCGCGTCCCCCCGGAACGAGACGAGCGATATCCGGTCCCGCTTCCGGTACGAGTCGGAGAGAAGCTCCATCACCGCCCCCTTCACGGCGCTCATCCGCTGGCGCGCCGCCATCGAGCCGCTCGCGTCCACGCAGAAGACGACGAGGTTCCCCTCGCGCCCCTCCCGCACGTTCGCCCGCAAATCGGTGCCGTCCACCAAGATCCGCCCGTCCGCCGGGCCACCTCGGCCCGCAGCCGTCCGGATCGTCGCCGCGAGGGCTATGTCCGTCTCTCCGGCCTCGGCGGGACGATCCCCCACGGGATGCCCGCGCTCCCCGACGGATCTGCTCCTCCTTCCGGCGGGCCCGCCCGCGCCCCGCTCCCGAACTTCCATCCGGCCTGCGTCGAAGCCGCCGGAGGATGGCGTGAAGCTCCGCTCGCCGGAGCCGTCCGAGGAGCCATCCGGCTCGCCGCCGGGTTTGTTCCCGTCGGAAGGCTCCCCACCGTCCTCCGGTGGTTCTCCGCCGCCGTCGGGGGGGTCTGGAGGGTTCTCCGGGTCTTCGGGGAGCGAACCCTCGATCTCCTCCGGCGTAACGCCCGGCTCGTCGAATGGGCTGCGCCGTTTGCGGTGCGCCAGAGCGAGGAGCGCCGCCCGCTCCACGTCGCCGCGCCCGACCTCGCCGCGCCCCTCCCACGACGCGAGCGCGAGGGCGGCCTTCGCCGTCACGATGTCCCCCCGCAGCCCGTCCACCCCGAGGTTCGCGCACAGCGCGGAGATGTCTCGCAGCCGCCCGTCGGGGAGTTGCGCGAGCGGCAGCGCGTCTCGCGCCTTCATCACCCTCGCCGCGACTTCCGCGTCGGCTTCGCGCCAGTCGGCGGCGAATGACTCCGGGTCGGATTCGTAGCGGAGGCGCCGCCTCACGACCTCGGTTCGCTCCTCGACCTCCATCCCGCCCGCGGCCTCGACGGAGAGGCCGAAGCGGTCGAGGAGCTGCGGGCGAAGCTCCCCCTCCTCCGGGTTCATCGTCCCGACGAGGAGGAACCGGGACGGGTGCGCGATGCCCACCCCCTCCCGCTCGACGTGGTTCACGCCCATCGCCGCCACGTCGAGGAGGAGATCCACGAGGTGATCCGGCAGCAAATTTACCTCGTCCACATAAAGGATGCCCCGGTGCGCGGCGGCGAACAGCCCCGGCTCGAAGGATTTCACTCCTTCCGAGAGGGCTTTCCCTATGTCGAGCGTCCCCGTGAGACGGTCGGTGGACGCCCCGACGGGCAGATCCACGAGCCGCACCGGACGCTCGCGGGCGGGCGTGCCTTCGGAGTGCGGCCCGGCGGGGCAGTCGGGGTTCGGGGAGTCCGGGTCGCAGGCGTACGGGCATCCGGCGACTACCTCTATATTCGGGAGGAGGCTTGCGAGGGATCTGACGGCGGTGGACTTCGCGGTCCCCTTCTCGCCCCGGACGAGGACGCCCCCGACCTCCGGCGAGGCCGCGTTGAGGAGAAGCGCGAGCTTCAAGCCCTCCTGCCCAACGATGGCAGAGAAGGGGTATGGACAGCTCATCGGCCCGCTCCCCAGCGTCCGCTGAGGAAGCTGAACGCGCCCATCCCGGATAATTCACGAGACCCCTCGAAAGCCGGGAGTCGGGAGGTCGTATCGCTCCGCTCGCTTCGGGAGTCGGGAGTCGGGCTGCTCTCGACTCTCTCCTCGCAGAGACTTCCGCCTTCCCGCCCGACAAACCCTCGCCGAACTCTGACGTGACATTGGCGAGTGCGGGTGCCGCCTCCGTGTTTTTCCCGACTCCCGACTCCCGACTCCCGACTCCCAGTTCTTCGGGCTAAGGTATCGAGGCCGACGAAGATCGCGAGCGCGAACCCCGTGTTCGCGTCAAGCCGCGCCGAGAATCCCGTCCACCGCCCGCTCATGTCGCCTCCTCGAGCATGCCCTCGTTTTCGAGGTAGAAGCGCTTGAGGTCGTCGAGGTGTTCGGGGTTTCGCCACAGGCCGCGCTCGGCGGCTTCGAGGAGGCGCTCGCTTATCGCCCGGATAGCCCACGGATTCGACTTTTGCATGAACTCGCGCACGGATTCGTCGAGGACGTATTTCTCGGTGATGTCCCGGTACATCCAGTCCTCGACGACGTTTGTGGTGGCATCGTAGCCGAAGATGTAGTCAACGGTTGCCGACAGCTCGAAGGCTCCCTTGTAGCCGTGGCGCATCATCGCCTCGATCCACTTCGGGTTGGCGACCCGGCTGCGAAAGACGCGCCTTGCCTCCTCGGCGAGATCCCTCGTCTTGACCCTCGACGGGTCCGCCGAGTCTCCAATGTAGGATTTCGGGTTGCGTCCGGTGAGGGCGCGGACGGCGGCGATCATGCCCCCGTGGTACTGGAAGTAGTCGTCGGAGTCGAAGAGATCATGCTCCCGGTTGTCCACGTTCTTTACGGCGACCTCGGTGCGTCGGAGGTTCGCCTCCATCTCCTTGCGGGCTTCTTTTCCGTCGAGTCCTTTACCGTACGCGTACCCGCCCCACACGGCGTACACCTCGGCGAGGTCCCTGTCGTCGCGCCAGTTGCGGGCGTCTATGAGGGGAAGGAGGCCCGCGCCGTATGAGCCGGGCTTGGAACCGAAGATGCGGGTCGTCGCCTCGCGGTCGGTCGCGCCGGACGCCGCCTCCTCGTCGGAGTGCTTCTTTACGAAGTTCATCTCGTGGGGTTCGTCGAGAGACGCGACGGTTCGGAAGGCTTCGTCCATGAGGGAGATCAAATTCGGGAAAGCGTCCCGGAAGAAGCCGCTGATCCTCACAGTCACGTCCACGCGGGGCCGCCCAAGCTCCTCAAGCGGAACGACTTCGAGGCCGGCCACCCGCAGCGACTCCTCGTTCCAGACGGGCCGCATCCCGAGAAGCGCGAGGACCTCGGCGATGTCGTCGCCCTGCGTCCGCATCGCCGCCGTCCCCCACACCACGATGCCGACGGTCTCGGGGTGCCGTCCTTCCTCCTCAATGTGCCGCGCCAGCAGGTTCTCCGCGAGGCTCTTCCCGACCTCCCACGAGAGCCGCGACGGAAGGGCTTTGGGATCCACAGAATAGAAATTCCGCCCTGTCGGAAGCACGTTGACAAGCCCGCGCGTCGGGGACCCGGACGGCCCCGCCGGAACGTACCCGCCCCCCAGCCCGCCGACGAGGTTGGAAAGCTCGTCAGGCGTGCGGGCCAGCCTCGGAGCGACCTCATCGCAAGCGAACCGGAGCGACGACACGACGCCCGCGTCCGTGAAGCCGAGGGTTTCCCGGCACACAGCCTCGGCGGACTGTGCGTCCCAGCCGTGTTCCTCGAGTTCGGCGAGGAGCGCCTGCGACGCCTCCTCCAATCGGTCGAGGAGGTCGGAGGCGGTGGCGTTTTGGCCTGGGCCTGGGAAGCGCTCGACGAGGCTTCCGGGAGCTGCGATCCTCGCTCCGCCGCCTTCGGCGAGGGCCGGTTCATCGAGATCATAGGCGGAGGCGACGGCTCGGCGGAGGCCCGGCACGTCCCCCGCTCCGAGGCGGAGGATGGCGGCGGTGAGGTGGCGGAGCGGTTCGCCCTCCGGGGTCTCGCCGAGGACGTGGAGGCCGCCCCGGATCGGGAGGTCTTTTATCTCGCAAAGATACCCGTCCACCTCCCCGATGAAGTCGCCGAACTCATCGGGCTTGTCGTCCACGCCGAGATCCTTGTCGAGGTCGGCGGACTGCATGCACCCCCAGACTTGCTTCTCTATCGCCGGGAGCTTCGACGGGTCGAGCGTCTCGACCTGGTAGTACTCGTCGAGGAGCTGCTCAAGGCGGGCGAGGTCGTCGTAGGTTTCGGCGCGGGTCATCGGCGGGATGAGGTGATCCACGACCGTCGCGTGCGCCCGCCTCTTCGCCTGCGTCCCCTCGCCGGGGTCGTTGACGACGAACGGATAGAAGAACGGCACGTCGCGTATCGTCGCGTCCGGGGCGCATGAAGGCGAGAGTCCGAGCGACTTTCCGGGCAGCCATTCGAGAGTCCCGTGCTTTCCGAGATGGACTATGGCGTCCGCCCCGAACTCCTCGATGATCCACCAGTACGCCGCGAGGTAATGGTGCGTCGGCGGCAGCTCCGGATCGTGGTAGATGGCGATGGGGTTCTCCCCGAAACCACGCGGAGGCTGTATGCCGACGAAAATGTTTCCGAAGCGGAGCCCGGCCACCACGATCTCCCCTTCGTCAATATACAGATTGCCCGGCGGCGGCCCCCATTGCGTCTCGACGCGCTCGCGAAGCTCCTCCGGGAGCCGGGAGAACCACCGGGTGTATTGTTCGGAGTCCACCCGTCCGGTCGCGCCGCGAAGCTGGTCCTCGGTCAGGAACTCGAGGTCGTGGCCCCCGGCGGCTATGAGGGCGTGGATCAGCCCGTCGCCGTCGTCCGGGGTCGCGCCCACATTGTATCCGGCGTCTTCGAGGGACTCGAGAAGGCGGATCGCGCTCCGTGGTGTGTCCAGTCCGACGGCGTTCCCGACGCGCGAATGCTTGGTCGGGTAGTTCGATAGCATGACGGCGATGCGCTTCTCTTCGTTCGGAGTCCACCCGAGTTTGGCGAAGCGGGTGGCGAGTCCGGCGACGCGAGCGGTTCGTTCGGAGTCGGCGCGGTACACGGTGAGCGGCGCGCCGACGGGGGATTCCTCCCTCACCGTCTCCTTGAACGAGAACGGGACCGAGGCGATCCTCCCGTCGAACTCGGGTATCGCAACCTGCCACGCCGTGTCGAGTGGAGAGAGTCCCGCGTCGGACTCCAGCCACGCCTCGCGCGAAGATGTCGTGCATATACCTTGCACGACCGGGATTCCAAGCTCCTCGAACGCGGGAACCTCCCACTCCAGCCAGCCCTCCGGGTTCTCGCCGGAGGCGGCATCCGAGGCGTTCGACCCGCCGCTTGCGAGCACGGTTGTTACGAGGCAATCCACCCGGCCTTTCAAAAGTTCCAGAGCCGGTACTTCGCCGTCCGGTTCGGCCCGCAGCGAATAGCAAAAGATGGGCAGCGCGTTCGCCCCGGCGGCCTCTATCTCCCCGGCGAGCGTATCCACGAAGGCGGTGTTCCCGCCCATCCAATGCGCCCGGTAGAAGACAACCCCGACCGTCGGGAGCGACGGGTCGTGGAGCGCGAGAAGGTCTTCGATGCCGTCTCCGGAGTCGAGGCTCGGATGGTAGACGCCGAAATCCGGCAGTTCGCGGGGCGGCTCGAAGCCGTAGCCTTCGACGAGGAGGGTGTCCGCGACGAAGCGGAGGAGGTTCCCGGTGTTCTCGACGCCGCCGTGCCGGAGGTACTCGAAGGCTTCGGCGACGGTTCCGGCGGGGGCGGTGGAGGCGGCGGTGAGCTCGGCGTCGGGCTCGGCCTCGCCGCCGAAGGCGAGGAGCGGTATCCCACGCTCCCGGCACAGCGCGGCGAGGAAATCGAAGCCCTCAGGCCAGGCTTTCCTGCCGCCGAGGAGCCGAACCATGACGGCCCTCGCGCCTCCGAGCAAGCCCGGAAGCTCCGACGCCGGGTCTTCGAGCTTCGCCGGGTTGGCGCAACGAACCTTCGGGAAGCCGTCCGGGAGGCTCTCCGAGGCTTTCGCGGCGGCGAGAATTTCGGTGTCGGCGGTGGTTAGGAAAAGCAGCGAAGCTGCTTTTCGCTGGTCAGCAGTCAGCTTGTCAGCCATCAGCTACTCCCCTGTTACTCGGTGCCATGAGCGTCGGCGGGACGGATTCACAATCCCTGGCTCCCAAAGGCGAGGATGCTTCGCCGTCCGCGCATTGCTGACGGCTGACGGCTGAATGCTGAAAGCTACGAGGCTTTCCACCTTCGATCAGGCGCAGCAGCGCGTCCCTGTCGAGGTTGTCGGCAACGAGGTTCCCGAGCCGCTCGAAGCGGGCCTCACGGGCGGCGATGAATGACTCCTCGCCGGGTGTCCACCGGAGGCCGCGCACGGAGGCGGCCATTTCCAGCAATCCGCGCCGGAAGCTGTCGGATTCGAGAACACCGTGCCACGAGGTTCCGAGGATGTTTCCGTCGTGGCACCCCTCCTCGAAGCCGTCGCCGATGAAGAGCGGTTCGCCGGCTGTTCGGCGGACTCTCCCGTGCCGGATCTCATACCCCGACACCTCCGCCCCCCCGAAGGCCGGGGCTGTGCCGGAGGGCCGGGCAAGCACCTTCCCCTCCTCGAAGACCGTCTCGACAGGCAATAGGCCAAGTCCTTCCACCTCCCCCTCGCCGCTCTCAACACCGGCTTCGTCGGCGATCAAGCCTCCGAGCATCTGGTAGCCGCCGCAGACACCGAGGGTCGGGAGGCCGCGCCGGGCACGCTCGGAGACCGCCCGGTCCATCCCGAAGGCGCGGAGCCAGGCGAGATCCTCGACGGTCGCCTTCGTGCCGGGGAGTATGGCGAGGTCGGCGGCGAGGAGGTCGGCGGCGGAGCGGGTGAAGCGAACCTCCACCCCCGGCTCGTGGGAGAGCGGATCGAAGTCCGTGAAGTTCGAGATGCGCGGAAGGCGGGCCACCGCGACGCGCAGGGTGTCCCGCCCGAGGGGCGGCTTCGTCTCGCGGGGCTTCTCCAGAGCCAGCGAGTCCTCCCCGTCGAGCTCGAGTCCGGGGGAGAAGGGGATCGTGCCGTAGAACGGCCGTCCGGTGAGTCGGGCCATCTCGTCGAGGCCGGGCGCGAGGACCGCCGCGTCTCCGCGGAACTTGTTGACGATGAAGCCTCCGATGAGGCTCCGGTCGCCTTCGGAGAGGAGCGCCAGCGTCCCGTAGAGCGATGCGAAGAGCCCGCCCCGGTCGATGTCCCCGACGAGGACGGCCGGGATGTTGGCGGCGCGGGCGAGGCCCATGTTGGCGAGGTCGTTCTTTCTCAAGTTTATCTCCGCCGGACTCCCCGCCCCCTCGCAGACGACGACATCGTACCGTCTCCGCAACCCCTCGAACGCTTCGAGGACGACGGGCATGAGGCTCCGCTTCATACTCTGGTAGCTCATCGCCGTCGCGTCGGATCCCGCCTTCCCCATGACGACGACCTGCGTCCGGTTCCCCGCGCTCGCCTTGAGCAGCACCGGGTTCATCGCGGCTTCCGGCTCGATTCCGGCGGCGGCGGCCTGGGCGGCCTGGGCGCGTCCGATCTCCGCGCCGTCCCCTTTTTCATCAACCGCGACGTATGAGTTGAGGGCCATATTCTGGGCCTTGAACGGTGCGACCTTCACGCCTTCGCGGGAGAGCCAGCGGCACAGCCCGGCGGCGACGACGCTCTTCCCGGCATCGGAGTGGGTTCCGCAGACGAGCAGCGAGCCTCTCAAGCGTCCGCCCGCTTCCTGGCGGCCCGCTCCCCGAGCAGCCCGAAGGCGCCTCCGAGGCCGATCCAGAAGACGGCTTGCGTCCCGAGCGAGGACATCCGGAACTCCCAGAGCAGCCCGGCGGGGAACTCGCCCGCGTCGGGGGAGGCCGGGAGCAACGCGAACGCGGTCGCAACGACGATGGCGCATCCGGCGACGACCAACGCCTGCCGAGCTGGCGTACCCATCCCGCGTCGGCGCAAGGCTCTCGCCGCGGCCCAGCCGCCGATGACGACGGCGAGCGAGAGAGCCATGAGGGCGAAATAGGCGGTGGTGCGGACACCGATCGTCTCCGGGTCGCCGACCGTCGGGGGATTCGCGGGGTACTTGAGGAACGGTATCAGGAAGATCGCAAGGAACCCGGCGCCCGCGAGAGACAGGCTCCGGCCCCATTCGGATGCCGCCTGGAGGCGGTCCCGGAAGTAGGCGAATGCGAGGCCGAAGATACCGCCGGACGTCACCCCGAAGAGCCCGGTGGCGAAGAAGAGGCCGACCTTCTGCCCGGTCCGGCTGAAGGGTTCTTCCTCGCCTCCTTCCTCGCCGTGGGAGTGTCCGTGTCCGTCGGAGGCCATCTGTTCGAGTTCTATTGACTGGTCGATTGTCGGTTCGCCGAGTACGAAGGCGAAGCCGCCCGCGAGGAGTCCGGCGAGCAGGCCCGCGAGCAGTCCGCGGCGCAGCAGCGTGGCTATCATGGCAGATCCCTAGTGGCAGGGGACGCCGAGGAGGTGCCGGCCGTCGTGGGCGAACTCGTGGAGGTAGTCCGTCGCCCCGGCGAGCTGGCCTATGTAGGGAGCGAGCAGGCCGCCGCTCGAGGACATGATCATGAAGAACGCAAGGAGCAACAGCGCGGCGACGAGCCAGCTCCACACTGGAATGTCCCCGAGCGAGATACCGCCCCGGGAAATGGTCTTCTCTTCCATGTTTCCTCCTCTCCGGGATCCTCGCCCCGGCTGGATGGTCTACGGGCGAAAGGCCAGTCTCCTGACTCCCGGATCGAGGCTTGCCCCCCGGCCTTCCCGCTGGCTCGCGCCTGCAGTGGCCTTCCTTTGGGGTTCGCTCCCCGGTTACAGTGGCGGGACCGTGCCGGCGTTTCACCGGCTTCCTGGACCTTTCGCTCCACTATCACTAGCGTAGTCTTGTGTACTCCTCAAGTCAAGGATTGGGATCAAAATTGCGTCGTAGACTTATCCCGCTAGGAAGCCGCTGCTTTGGCGGTCGTTTTCGGTCGTCGAATGTAGGGTCGTGTCCCGTAAGAGAGTCTCTCCCATGATACGCCGTGGCAGAGACTACTCGGACTTCAATCACTACGGCGAGACCAATACTGTTCTGGTTTCGGTGTAGAAGTCGCGGGCGGCGAGTCCTTGCTCTTTGAATCCTATGCCCGAGTCCTTTGCCCCCCCAAAAGGCACATGGAAGTCTACGCCGGACGTCGCTGCGTTCACCCGAACGAGTCCCGTCTCCAGGCGATCGGCAAACGCCATCGCTCTCTCAAGGTTGTCGGTGAAGACAGCGGCAACGAGTCCATAGCGGACACCATTGGCTACACAGAGAGCCTCTTCGGCGGAGTCAGCTTTGAACATCGCGGCGATCGGCGCGAACACCTCCTCTCGAGTGAGAGCGTTGTCCGTATCATCGACCTCGACCAGGGTCGGCTCAAGGTAGAAGCCATCGTCGTCGAGCGGCTTGCCGCCCGTTACTATCCTGCCCCCGCTGCGATCCAAAACCTCAAGAGCGGAGGAGCGAGAGGCATTGTCGATGAGAGGGCCAACCTGGGTCGTTTCTTTCTCAGGATCCACGATTTCCATCCCTTCAACGGCGGCAACCAGCCGGTCGCGCAGTTCCTCGTAGACGGTTTCCTCGACAATCACCCGGCTGGTGGCGGTACATTTCTGTCCGGCGTAGCCCATCGCTGCGTAAGCTATTGCCGAGGCGGCTCGATCTAGGTCCGCGCCCTCTAGATAGATGCACGAGATAAATGGACACTCGCCATTCGACATCCCTGATAGCCTGGGGCAGATGAACGAGGGAGTGTTCAATCATCCTGTGCATCTATCTAGAACCACTGAGACGACTGATGCATAACTTTTCAAACCAGGAGATCGGCCAAATGACGCAGCGGACGCCCGAGTTCGCGGTTGAGATACTGCCCGCAGGTATACGCCGCGATCTTGGCGGCCAGGCGCGCCAGAAGCCCTTCGAGGGTCTTCGCCCGGTGGCGCTCCAGGAAGAAGAAGTCCTTGAGCTGGTTTATGACGCCCTCGATTATCTGGCGCTTGCCCGCCGCCCAAAGGCGGTCCGCCTCCGGCCATGCTCGCCGGGAGTTGTCTTTGGGGGTCGCGGCGACCAAGGCGCCATGCTCCGAAAGCCAGCGCCGCTCCCACTTCACCGAGGTGAACCCCTTATCGGCGAGATAGGCCGCGTGGCCGTCCTCGCGGATGAGGATCTCTCCGACGGGCCGCTCGTCGGCGGAGGCCTCGGCCAGGCAAAACGTCGTCACGACGCCCTCGGGGGTGATGGCGAGTCCCACCTTGAAGCCGTAGACCCACTCGGTCTTCGAGGCGCACCTCCCGAAGGTCGCCTGGCCCGCGAAAAGACCCTTGCGGCACGCCCTCACCCTCACCACCGCCGGGATGAGGGTGGTGTCGAGGACATGGTAGACGGCGGAGGCGTCCGCCATCCCCCGCGCGAGATGGAGCTGGAGGGACTTCATCTCGCCCTCCAAAGCCCTGACCCTGCGGTTGAACTGGCTCTGGGAGGGCAGCGTGGGGAAGTATTCCCGGAGGTGGGCACAGGCGAACCGGAAGAAATCCCTCTCGCTGCGGAAGCGGGGCCACTGGGCGAGTATGGCGAGGGTGAGGATCTCCGGGTCGCTGATCAAGGAGGGGCGACCAACTGTGGGAGTGTCGGAGGAGTGGGCACACTTCCACCAGTTTTCGGCGAGAAAGTACAATGAGACGAGGAGGGAGTCGAGATCCATCATGCGGCACCGCCTTTTGGTTGAGGTACGGTGAGAGCATAAGGTTTCGGCTCCTTCCCTGCTTCTCTGAATTACACATCAGTCGTCTGAGCTTCCAATTTAACTAAACGATGCTGGATTAGGACTTTGTTAATGCTATCCGAGGCCTGAAACCGACACACAGTTACGCTTAGCGGTCAATCCTCTTCTTGGGCAGCGCTCAGGATGCGCGAGAAAGCCTGCTCAAGGACATCGACCTCTTCGTCGGTCAGATGCTGGCCGAAGTGCTCTGCTATACCGCCTGCATAGACCGGCCAAGTCGTCCGCAAAGCCTCCAAGCCCTCTTCAGTAAGAACAGCATATAGTCCCCGCCCGTCGGCTGGGTCGGGCTCCCGTCGAAGAAGACCCGCCCCCTCGATCCGGGCCACCAGCCTTGTTAGCCCCCCTCGGGTGACTAGTATGACATTCGCCAACTCGTGCATCCTGAGCATCCTTCCCGGACCCTCATAAAGAGCTAGTAAGACATCGTACCAAGAGAGTGGCAGCGCTCCTGCCTTTCCCAGGTCATCCTCAATCCGACCGATGACTGCGGTATGGGCCGTTAGAAAAGTCCGCCAGCAGGCATTGCGCCGCTGCTCCAGCCCCTCGTCAATGACCCTGAAGCTTCTCTTACTACCCTCATGCTTCTTCTCTACCACTCAATTATTCTAGCAGAAAGTAGTTGCACATACAACGAGTAGGTGGTAAGGTATCCAAGTCGTTGTACATACGACGAGCTTTTGATACTCGTCCGTGGTGTAGGGAAGGGGGTGAGATGAGATGGCGGAAGAGACAAAGATCTCAACCTACAAGAACGGGCCATTCCTGGTGACGGGCGGCACGTTCAGAGTGGTTGATGCCGAAGGCGTGGAGTTCCCGGTAGATAAGGAGACGATCGCATTGTGCCGTTGCGGCGCTTCGACGGGTAAGCCTTTTTGCGACGGTACGCATTCGAAGGTAGGTTTTCAAGCGGCCGAAAAAGCTGTGTATGAGGCATAGGCAATCCGTTTTGACCCGCAGTTGGTATAGCGAAAGAGAAGAGGAGAAGAGATGACGGTAAAGGAGATAACGCGCGACGAGCTAAAGGCGAAGCTCGATGGCGGCGAGGAAGTCGTCGTGGTGGAGACGCTGGGGCCGAACTACTACGAGGACTCGCACTTACCGGGGGCGATCAATATACCCCACACTGAAGTAGACGAGCTGGCGCCCGAGATGCTTCCGGATAAGTCGGCGCAGATAGTCGTCTACTGCTCTAACAGGGCGTGCCAGAACTCGCCGCAGGCGGCCAAGAGGCTCGCCGCTCTAGGCTACGAGAACGTCTACGACTACGAGGAAGGCAAGCAGAACTGGATAGAGGCTGGGCTACCTACCGAGAGTGGGGCGTCTAAGGTCGCCAACTGAGGCTACGACACCTGCTGTTGGAGCCGGACTGCAACGTGAGAGGGGACCGCGTCTTCGGCCGTCCCCCTCGGCTTTTGGGAGGATTGTTCAGTTGGAGGAGTTTCAGGCGTTCCGCGAAACATTCTACAAATGCTTTGTTCGACGCGCCGACGCCCTCGTTGAGCTCACCGACGCTATTCTGACCGCCGGGACGGTTCCGTCACCGCCTCATCTGAGCCTCGCGGTCGTACACCGTCGTGGTTGGGGCAGCCTCTACGCCGCCCTGGGTAAAGGGCGGATCGACGAAGAACGGTTGCGCGAGTTGCTCCCTCACTACCCTTTGGAGCACGGTGGCACAGAATGCGCTCCTCTGGTCTACGCGGTAGACGTGACCGCCTGGCCCCGCTGCGACGCGGAGACCAGCCCCGAGCGCGGATACTATTACCACAACACAGCCTGAAAGCTTTCAGTAACGTACTAGATTCTGTGCCTCAGACGCCTATTTTAGAGCTTAAAAACGAACCTGCCGTAGCGCTGCAAAATTCCCTAGCGTACAGGATTCCCAAAATGGTACTGTGACCC